>CAZRDG010000014.1:0-18285 GCA_964598775.1 uncultured Lacinutrix sp. | reverse complement strand
TCCATGGATCATTAATGCTGCAGGTGTATATCTATACTGATCTCCATCTGATCCTGTGCCTTCAATTTCCAAATAATTAATATACAAAGATTGCGTGCCTGCGTAGATATTACAACCTGAGCTATTATATCCTGAAATATTAATGTTTTTATCATCCTTTATGGTTAAGCGATCAATTTTTACTTTATCTGCAAAGCTTGTGGCTAGTGAACTGTAAGATGCTAAATCTCCATTTAATGTAATGTTATTGACAGTATCATCTGGTTTTCCATTTATAATTATAGCACCTGTGAATTCTGCCTTGTCAAAAGTCAACTCGATATTTTTTCTATTAGAAAGGTTCAAAACTGTTTTATAAATCCCCTCTGGAAAGATAAGTTTAACTCCTTGCTCTGCTAAGTTTAAAAGTTCATCCATTTTCCTATTTCCTGTGCTTGGATGAGTACCAATACCCTGATTTGGAAATACACCATAACGCCTGACATCGTTTATTTGAAAATTTTCATCTAAGGTCAATTTACTTATTAACGCTTCTTGGGGGCTAATTGTTTCCACCATTGGTTCATTTGACAGTCTCTTCGTATCCTTAGTTTCATTTTTACAACTCATTGCAAAAATAACTGTAAGGGTGATGAATATATACTTCTTCATTCTTGAATGGGTTTTAGTTTAGTTTTCTGTTGTTTAATTTTATTGTTCAAAACTACAAAAATTGCATAGCAAATTAGAAATATTATGGCGTATTTAAGCTTATAAAAATAACCCATTGTAAAAGCATAAATTGTCCAATTAAAAAGCTGGTAGGAAATTACAGCTAGAACATAAGATTTACTTATTATTAACTCATATAAAATCCATCCAGAAAGAGACAATATTGTTATTGTTAAAAAAATGTGAATTAGTAATGCAATCCAAATTGGAAAAACCATAAATAATATTGAAGGATAACCATTTGTAAAATTAAACCCTTTGCTTATTGAATCTTCCAACCCTTCCTTGTTAGATGCAAATTTGAACATTAAGTGTTGCATTCCTTGAACTATGTTAAGAGGATTATAAGTGTGTGGATGGTCTTTATAGACGTAGGTTTCAACTGACCCCCACATTAAATGTCCTTGAAGTCCAAAAGCTCTGTAAAGCATCGCTTCATTTGGATCATATATTTTAATAATAGCATATGGTCTTCTTTCTTCATACTTTTTATAAATTACTAAATAACTTACACTAAAAATAATTGTAAAGATTACTATGACTTTTTTGTTAATAAATTTTTTGAAGTCAATTTTTAATCCAGAGGACAAAATAATTGGTAAGAAAAAAGAATAAAGCCCTGAAACAATTGGTGAAAATTTTTGGCCAATTAAGAAATTATAAGCGAAGTAAATAATCATTAACAAAATACTTGTTTTTTTATACTTACTAAACAAAATACCTAATGAAAAGGGAATAAAAATTGATGTGTTCCCTAAAATTTTATTTAAAAAAGGTAGCCTAGAGTTTTCCCAATAAGTAAATCTGGTAATAATTGGATCAAACAAGGGTAGTCTTGACTGACTAGCATTGTAAAGTAAGATTGATAAAGTAATGAAAACAATTAATAGTAAAATAAAATTGTCTTTTTCTTTAGATTTATAAACGAATTTTATACATAATGGTTTTATTTTTTTTAGGGTGTTAAATGTTATAAATATTGCTAAAAAAGTTATTATAAAATAGGCTATATATATAAATGTCGCACCAACAAAATAACTATCTCTGCCTTGTTCACTGATATAGATGCCTCTCTCAATATAAATCAAAGAGGGGATTATTGTAAGTGCCTGAAAGACCAACAATCCAAATAAAAATACAATTTTGTGGTCAAGCTTAATGATATAATAAAGGAATATCAAAAAAACTAACAACAAGCAAAGATTAAAAATTAATCCCATGGCAATATCTGGATTTGCAAATTTCTATATAAATTTAAAAGTTCAGTTTTTTCATTTCTGAACGGTAAAACAAAAAATGCTATTTGATTTTTAGGGGTGGCTATTTTTAAATTTATTAAGGCGCTAGATTCAAAAGAAAAAATCATACATGGTTTAATTTTAGTAATACAACTCTCTATCGGTGTAACATCAATATACATCTCCACTTTATCAAAAATTTCTTTTAATATTGTTTCAGCTATTTTAAAATCTCCGTTTCGATGAGGTTTATAAACAACTTTTGTTGTGCTTGTTGTTTTTTCTTTTACAAATAAAAATAACATTTTTAATCTACTTTTATAGTAATTTGGACCTTCTTTACTATTATGCATAATGTCTTGACCAATAATTAGCACTACATCCTTTTTGGTTCCGAAATGAATTTTAGAAAAAGGCAGTTTAACTGATTTTTCTGGACATATTGAGCTTTCTGGAATTCGAACATACTGACTTATAACAGAATTACAATGTATTTTAGTTGGATGCCTGTATTCGGGAATAAAATCGATTCCCAATATAGTTTTACATAAAAGCCTTTTATATTTTAATTTTAATGAGTTAATTGTAGGGTAATAATAGTTCAATATTCCATCTTCAACAACAAAATTATTAACTTTTCTCCTTTTGTTTAGGTAATAAAAAATATAATTAGTCAAGATATCATCTAGGTTACAATAATAGAAATTATAGTCGTTATCGCCGGAAAAGTGTTGGCTAATTTTTTGAGTGTAATTTTTATACCCAAAAAGTTTTCTCAATTGATAATTTAACTTATTAAAATTATTTGAGTCGGTATATTTTAAATCTAATGACCCATTAATAACTTCAGTCCAGAGAGATTTATTGAATTCAAAATTGCCCGGATTAAGCAATAGTGTATTATTGATATCAACGTTGTTGCTAATAATCTGTTCAAAGTTTGAAATATGATTCGGAGCAATTGCGATAAAAACACTCTTTTTTTTCAAAATATTAGTCAAGTTTTATTCGTTTAACTTTCAACCAAAAATTTCTTTTTAATACCAAAATAAGCGTAAAACTAAATAG
Source organism: uncultured Lacinutrix sp. (assembly GCA_964598775.1). Classification (GTDB taxonomy): domain Bacteria; phylum Bacteroidota; class Bacteroidia; order Flavobacteriales; family Flavobacteriaceae; genus CAJQLB01. Next base: position 15,268 of record CAZRDG010000014.1, on the reverse strand, counting down.
TGTTGAAATTGAAGCTGCTATTATTCCAAATTTTGGGATTAAAATTATATTCAAAACAATATTGCTTATAGATGCATATAATGTTGGTCTTAAAATAGCATTGTCTTTTTTGTATGCATAAAGTAAAAAATGGTAAAATAAAGACATATTAAATGCAATATTAGCAAAAAGAACAATAAAATATATCGCAATTTCGGCTTCAAACTCTGGCTTATCTTGCCAATCTAAAACTGGAAAGATTAAAAAAACAACAATTAAACATACGCTTAAAGTTGTCACCCAGAGCTCCTTAAAAAACTTAGACACTTGATTTTTAATTTCCGATTGTTCACCTATATTAATTGCCCTCAATAAATTAGGCACTATCAAAGTAATTGTAATCGTATTTACAACAATATTGATGATATTCGCAAAATTCACATAAAACGAATAAATCCCTACAGCGGATTTATCTAAGAACCAATCTATCATATAACGGTCTGAGTATTCAATTATTTTATAAGCAATAGTCCCAAAAAAGAAAGGGAGGCTCATGCTAATTCCTGCTTTAATCCATTTTTTATCAATTTTGAACCAGTCAATGTTTTTAAAATTAACACCACCATTAACAAGCACATAAAATGTACTATATAAAATTGCTAAAAATGAGCCACAAATCCAATAGTATAAAAGACGTTCAATTGTAATACTTCTATTTAAAATGAAATACTCTACAACAACCATTATTGCAATCCATAACCCTGTCCTAATCAATAGAACAAAATTCGCCTGATTGGGTTTGTTAAATAGATTAAAAAACCTGAACAGTTCTTGTCCAAGATGCTCTAAAACCAATAAAATATAAAATGGAAAAATGTAACTTAAAGGAATGATGTCATTTACGAAAATGAGATAGATTATTGGGACATAGACAACATAACAAAACAAGTGAAACCAGAACTGGTTTACTAAAAACTTTACTTTTAAACTATCGTTTTCAATAATCTCTCTATGAGAAAAATTATAAAAATCTAAGCCTAAAAAAAACATTAGAAAAGTAAGTGTTGTAAGAATCATGCTGAAAACACCGTAATCCGCAGTAGAAAGGGTTTTAGATAATGCTATAATCAATAGAAATTTAGATCCCATTGAGGATCCTCTAAGGAATAATGCTAGCATTTTTTTCTGCATACCTATATAAAATCCTCTTGCCTAAGCGGTGTTCCTTTTTTAATATCTTTTGAAAATGTAGTGCCTAAAATTTGATTTAAAAATTTTGGATGTAATCCATATCCTGGTCTAATTGACCTCACGTTTTCTAAAGTAAGTGTGTCTCCTTTATTAACGTCTTCAACAACAAATAAAGATCTTGCAAATTTCCTGTTCTTTTTAACCTTTTCTGATAAGTCATAAGAAACGGTTCCCAAAAGCTTTTCTGTGTCTCTAACTCGATTTACCATTTCTGTAAATTCAAATAAATCCAAAGAAAAATCAGCATCTGGACCTCCTACACTTTTATCTAAAATAAAATGCTTCTCAATAACTTTAGCTCCCAATGTTGTTGCAATCGTTGGAGCTAAACTACCATAAGTGTGATCACTAAACCCAACTTCAACTCCAAATCGAGTTTTCATATCTGGGATTGTATTTAAATTAGCTAATTCTAAAGGCGCTGGATATGATGAAGTACATTTTAATAAAATAATTTCATTATTTCCAACCTTTCTACATGTCTCAACAGCAAGTTTTATGTCTTCTTCTTGAGCAATTCCTGTAGACATTATAATAGGTTTTCCCTTAGTTGCAATGTATTCTATTAAAGGAATATCTTGAATTTCAAATGATGCTATTTTATAAGCTGGCACATTTAATTCTTCTAAAAAATCTACAGCCGTAAAATCGAAAGGTGACGAAAAACAAATTAATCCTTCTTCCTCTGCAACATGAAATAACTCTTTATGCCATTCCCATGGTGTATAAGCTTCACCATAAAGTTCATATAATGTCTTTCCGTCCCAAAGCGTCCCTTCTTCTATACGAAAATGCTCATTATCACAGTTAATTGTTAATGTGTCTTGTGTATAGGTTTGTAATTTTATAGCATCCGCACCTGTCTTCTTAGCTGCTCTTATAGTTTCAATAGCAATATCTAGATTACCATTGTGATTTGCAGAGAGTTCTGCAATAATAAAACAAGGATTGTCTCCGCCAATAATTTTATTTCCAATTTTCATTATCAAACTTTTTTCCGAGTTCAAAAGTACAATTTTCTGTTCTTATAGTTTCAATATTAATTGCTCCATTTACAGTTTTGACAACAAGTTGTGGCTTAATCTTGATTATCTCACCATTACGATGTCCCTCTGTAGTTTCTAAATTGGAAAAGGAAACCTTGTCAATTATGATTTTCTCATCTTTATAAAAGGTAAATGCACCAGGATATGGATGAGCTTGAGCCCTTATCCAATTTCTTATTTTTTCTCTAGTCCAATTCCAATCAATTGCTCCATCTGCAGGAGTTCTTTTTCCGAAGTATGTCGCTAATGATTCGTCTTGAACACTCAAATCTAACTGTTCATTTTCTAAATCATTAAGTACTTTTTTAACTAATGGAAAATAGGCTTCTGCATATTTTTTAAGCATATCGGCTCCTGTATCTTCATAATTAATAGGAATCTCAATCTGATGAATGATATTGCCTGTATCACATCCAGCATCTATTACATGAGCTGTAATTCCTGTATTCTTCTCATTGTTTATTATTGCCCAAACATGAGGTGTTCTTCCTCTATATTTCGGAAGAAGGGAACCATGTATATTGAATGTAAGCAAATTAGAATGGTCAATAATATCCTCTTCAATAAGAAATAAATAATTTATTGAAGCAATGACATCAACATCAAAACTTTTAATAAAATCAAATCCTTTTTTGTTTCTTGGATTTCCTGTAAATAAGGGAATGTTATTTGCTTTAACATATTCAACAATAGCAATAGAATTACTATCAGTCAAGACACAAACTATTTGATACTTAAGATTGATTTTTTTTAGCGTATCTAAACCTAAACCTCCGCTACATAAGACTGCTATTTTTAACATATACTTTGAATTAGCTCAATATATCTTTCTGTTATTTTATCATCAAATAACATGCTTTGAGATGTCAAAACAGCCTCATGACTACTTTGATCCAAAAAATACTTTATTTGATTGGTAAAATCTAATGCCGTATAATCTTTCAAATTACCACCACCATAAATGGCATTTCTATCTAAAAACCCTTTATAAATAAGTTCTTGATTATCTACATAAAACCCGCTTAAAATGGGCATTTTAACACAGCATAATTCATATAATATTGTACTTGCAGGTGCAATTGCAATCTGTGATAATTGCATAATCGAAACCAGTTCGGTTTCAGATAGATTTCTATGAATAATCAAACTGTTTAAGTTTTTTTTTGCTAATTCTAAAAGCTCTAAATGATTATAAGCACCACCTAAAACAACATGGATGTGCTTTATCGCATCAATAACAAGTAATCCTTCAACAGCTTTAACACTAAGATTAAAAGGGTCTGCACCTCCAAAACACACAAAAGCTGTAGAGATCTCTTTTAGGATTCTCGTTTCTTTAGCTGCTTTTAAAAACGCTGGACGTAATAAAGCAAATTGTGTACCTAAAGCTAGTTTTGTATATGATTCTTTTTTATAATCAGATTCATTTAGATAAGGTGAATGATTAATTACAAGATCGGCAAACATATACTCAGAAGCCAAATCATCAATATACATTAATGTGAAACCGTATTTTTTTAATTCCTTTTGATAAGGTGCGTCAAAATGGTAGCCATCTGCTATCAAACTGTATGAGTTTACAGAAAAGTGTTCATTAATCCATTTTGGCTCTTTATCAATGCCTATGTGTGTTGGAATCGTCGTAACCATGTAATCTTTTGGAATAACGTCTAAAGTCGATTCTGCTTTAGTTAAAAACACAACATCAAAATGATTTTTCACCATTTCAACCAAGCTAAATAAGCGATACAAATGACCTAATCCTGCTGTGGCATTTCCATCGGCTCTAAAAAGTATTATTTTTGGCATTAATTTAGTCGCTTAAACCCTGAATGACATACAGGACCTTCTAATAAATCATGGATATTTTTGCGGCCTTGCTCACACTCTGAAATCGTTTTATACACACCATCAAGAGCATCAAAATAATCTGCAATATGGCTGTCTTTATGTTCTGTACAGGCATAAAAATTAGTGCTCGCTAAAAATCCTTTTTTAAGCATTTCTTGAGCTACAAATGTCTTATAAGGCATGGCATTGTCACTGTTAAAGCTATACGTACTTAATGCAGGCATACCAGATACTGAAATGTCTAAATTGTGCGTTTGGGCTAAGGATTTCCACCGACTTTGAATCTTTTTACCTTGAATGGTAATAATATCCCATGATTTCATTTGGTCCATAACCTCTAGCGTTTTTAATGCTGCTGTAGGTCCAATTCGCTCCGTCCAAAATGTACTACTAATAAACGAGGTTTGTGCGGCTTCCATAACAGATCTTCTGCCTACGACTGCTGTTAACGCATAGCCATTACCGATAGTTTTTCCATACATGGCCATATCAGGTTCTACACCGTATTTCTTGTAAATCCCTCCATAAGTCTCTCTAAATCCAGATGTACATTCGTCAAAAATCAAGACAATATTTCGCTGAGTTGCCAAATCTCTTATCTTTTGTAAAAAATTATCTTCTGGCCCAAAATTTCGCATCACTTCCATTTTAATGACACCAATGTCATTTGTATCAACAATAGATAGTAATTCTTCAAAATCATTATAGTGAAATGGGTATACCGTGTCTTTTAAGTTTTTTGGCACACCATTAGGATTTAATCCTGATAGCAAATGGCTTGACAACTCATCACCTTTATTATGATTAGCTGAAAGGTACCAGTCATGCCAGCCATGATAACCACAAATGGCTACTTTATCTTTTCCTGAAGCAGCTCTGGCTATTCTAATCGCTATTGAATTGGCTTCTCCACCACTTCGGGCGAACCTTACCATATCTCCCCAAGGATTGAGTTCGACTAATTTCTCAGCTAGTGCTACTTCTTCTGGGCAATTAAAGGTACTCATATTCCCTTTCTTTACTGTTTCGATAACAGCATTATCGACCTCATCATTTCCGTAGCCTAAAGTATTTGTTCCAATACCCATAATACACATATCTGTGTACTCGTTTCCACCAAGATCCCAGACCTTACACCCTTTCGCTTTTGAAAAGTATGACGGCCAGTTTTCTGGTAAAAACATTTCTGGTCGTTTAGACAACAACATGGTTCCTCCTGGAATTAATGTTTTTGCCTTTTTATATAAGTTTTGTCCTGTTCTATTGTCCATAGGTTTATAGAAAAATTCTAATCGTAAAGTTACTAATTGTTTTTATCTTCTTCCACAGATTTTTGATACCCTTCGTTTCTCCTAATTTTATTGTTAAGTACTTTAATTTCAGGATTTTGTAAATAATAATCCGCATAGGCTTTCCAGTCTTTATCAAAACCTAAGTCTTTAATAATTTGTCGAATGACTTCTAAATCTTGAGGCTCATCAACCGTTAAACGCACATGATTATAATTAACATCTAAACCGTGATTATTTGATTTAAAAAGCCTTCCTCCTTTATAAGAGGAATTGTTCCTTATGTATGGTGTTACGTGTTCTCTATCTGATTTTAAAGTGGTCTCTCGCCATGCTTTTTCTAAAGCAGAAAACTTAATGACTTCAATATCTTGACCATCAGGATAACGTTCTTCAATGATATTGGCATAGTAATCTAAATCTTCTTCTTTTGCCTTGGCAATGACCCTATCTAAAAGCTTTGGATCTATTAGTGGACAATCTGATGTTAGTCTAACAACAAAGTCTGGCTTTACGTTCTTTACGGTTTGATAAAACCTATCTAACACATCATTTTCACTTCCTCTGTAAAACTTAACATCTAAGTCATTGGCAAGGTCTGCAATAACATTATCAGCTTTTTTATTTGTTGTAGCAATGAAAATTGAATCGACTTCTTTTGCTTGTTTTATTCTGTCTATATGAATTTGTAACAGTGTTTTGTCTTCAATTTTTAGTAAGACTTTATTCGGTAAACGTGTAGATCCAGATCTTGCTTGTGTAACAACAACTACATTCATATTAATTCCAATTTGAAGGGTTTAACAACTCATTTTCTGTGATATTAATAGCGTCAATAGCTTCATGAGGTATCTGCTCCTTCTTTAAACTAAAGTTTATATTGTTTATGAGTTGTTCAGGAGTTTCAACACCTATTAATACTTGATCAATATACTCTTTCTGCAACACATATTGCAGTGCTAACTTTACAGTATCTATATTGTATTGTATTTTAATTTTATTTAAAAGCTCTAAGTAAGGCTCTAAGACCTTTAATTTTTCTGGAAGTAATTCCTTATCTTTAAAAAAGAGTCCTTGTAAAAACACAGATCGTGTATGTACTTCTATATATTGTGATTTTGCTTTATCTAAAAGGGCTTTTCTTTTGGTTGCATTATCAAATAAGTTAAACGGTATTTGTATAAAATCGAATTCTTTATAATTGTTTAAAACATCTTCAATCTGATCATTGCTATAAAGAGAAATTCCCGTTTTTGTTATTAATTTATTTTCTTTAGCCAAAAGAAACTTATCATATAAGTTTATCTTGTCTTTAAAGCTTTCATAATTATGAAACATATAGCCATAAAGTTCATTTACATTTAATAAGGAGCAGTTTTGTTCTATATGATGTAAAAACACTTCAGGTCTAATCTCACTATTAGCCGCAAGTTTTGTTATGATTTGAAAAGATTTATTTGGATATTTTTTTAGAAATTTACCAATAATGTGTTGAGAATCTCCATAAGCTTCTGCAGTATCGAGTATTGAAATACCATTATCAAAAGCGGTATTGAGAATCTCAAATGCTTTACCTTGAGAAGGTTTTCCTGATTGATTATTTATTCCATAATCCAAACCTAATTGTACAGTCCCTAATATTAGTTTTTTAATCATTGTGTTTTACCATGCGAATACAATCACACATTACATCTTCGTAAATACCTTGGTTAGGAATAATTGATTCTTGTTCAAACCCTATATTTTCATAAAGCTTTAAAGCGGCTTTATTTTGATCGACTACACCCAAAGTGATTTTTGATAATTTTAAATCCTTAAAACAATGGTCTATAATTTTAAGAGAAGCTTCTTTGGCGTATCCTTTTCCCCATTCAGCAGTATCACCCATCATGATTCCGTATTCTCCTGAATTATGTTCCAAATTAATAGGGTCTATTTTAATATTTCCAATGTGTTTTTTAGACTCTTTAATGTAAATAGCCCAAAATAGAATGTTTTTAATTTCTTGCTCCTTGAGAAATGTTTCTAACTTTTCTAAAGTATAGTCTCCTCCTGATTCTAAATATTTATTAACTTCAACATTGTTAAGCCAATTAACGTATGTCATTGAAAGGTGTTTTAACGCAAGAGGTTCAAAAACAAGTCTTTGTGATTCTAATTTAACCGCTTTCATTTTATAAAAGATAATACTTTTTCAATAACAAAAGCCTGTTCGGTCTCTGTTAAACTAGGATACATTGGCAAGCTAATACATTTGGAATAATAGTGTTCGGAATGGCATAAATTAGCTTTGCTATAGCCAATATCCTTATAATAAGGTAATTTGTGCACTGGTATGTAATGAATCTGAGCATATATGTGATGCTTCCTTAAAAAATCATATAGCCCTTTCCTATCATCAACTTCTATTACGAAAAGATGATGAGCATTATAGCAATTTTCTGGTAAATTTTGGAATTTAATTTTTCCCTTGAAGGCTTTTTTGTAACTATTAGCAATTTGATTACGCCTAATTAAGCCGTCATCGTTCTTTGCTAATTGTGTAATTCCCAAAGCCGATTGAATGTCTGTTAATCGGTAATTAAATCCTAATTCTTGCATTTCATAAAACCATCCTCCGTGATTTTCATTCATATCTTCTTTTGTGATGCCGTGCGTTCTTAATAAAGACAGTTTATGATAAAGTTCTTTTGAATTTGTTGTTATCATTCCGCCTTCACCACAAGCAATATGTTTTACAGGATGAAATGAAAAAACACCAATATCGGCATATTGACCATTACCACAATACTGCTTTATTAAATTACTATCTATAAAATAGGCACCTGGTGCATGACAAGCATCTTCTATAATCCAAAGATCATGTAGATCAGCCAGGTGCTTGAATTCTTCCAAATTAACAGGCAGCCCCGCAAAATCTACAGGTATAATCCCTTTAAAAAAGCCTTTAGGTTTGCTTTTAATAAGGTTTTTAGTGCTTTCAATTGATAACAAATACGTGTCCGGATCAATATCTGCAAACCATACCTCGCCTTGCACATACCGAACGCAATTTGCCGATGCAGCAAAAGTTATTGGTGATGTTATAACACGTTCTCCTGCTTTTAAGCCCAATGCTAAAACAGCAAGATGCAAGCCAGCAGTAGCATTATTGACAGCAATAGCGTATTGTACTCCAATATAAGCAGCAAATTTTTCTTCAAACTCCTTAACCTTTGGTCCTTGAGTTAAAAAATCGCCTTTTAATGTATTAATAACCGCTTCAATATCTTTTTGGTCTATACTTTGTCTTCCGTAAGGTATTGGTTGCATTATATTGAAAAATTAGGGTCTACATGGTTTTTAATTAATCCTCTAAGGCTTTCAATGGATTCCCATTCACTATTTTCTCCTGAGTTATAACTAAACCCTTTGGGAACTTTTTTTGCATTGAATGTTTTTATAAAATCATTAGCATTCCACAGTGGATTGGTTGGCAATATAGTATAATATTTTCCAAGATCATAGGTGTTAAATGAGTCTGAAGGTGTAATCATTTCTTCATGTACTTTTTCGCCTGGGCGAATACCCACTATTGGTTTTTCACAATCTGGCCCTATTGCATTTGCAACATCCATGATTTTATAAGAAGGGATTTTAGGCACAAACAACTCACCTCCCCAAGCATATTCCAACGCATGCATTACCATATCAACACCACCTTGTAGTGAAATATTAAAGCGTGTCATATTTGGGTCTGTAATTGGTAATTTGTTTTCTTCTCTTTTTTTCTTAATGAAAAAAGGAATCACAGATCCATTAGAGCCCATTACATTGCCATAGCGAACGACCGAAAATCGAATTGGATTATCTCCTTTAATGTTATTAGCAGCAATGAATAATTTATCTGATGTTAGCTTTGTGGCGCCGTACAAATTTATTGGTGCACAAGCTTTATCTGTAGAAAGAGCCACAACACGTTCAACATTAGTGTTTAAACAGGCGTCTACAACATTCTCAGCACCGCCTATATTTGTTTTTATGCATTCATCTGGATTATACTCGGCTATGTGAACATGTTTCATCGCGGCCGCATGAATTACATAATCTATATGTTTAAAGGCTCTTGTTAAACGATCCCTGTCTCTTACATTTCCAATAAAAAATCTGATTTGTGGATATTTATCTATTGGATATTCTTGAGCCATTTGAAACTGTTTCTGTTCGTCTCTAGAAAAAATGACTAGTTTTTTTATTTCAGGGTGTTTCGTGAGTATATGCTCGGTCAAAGCTTTGCCCAATGATCCCGTTCCTCCGGTAATTAATAATGATTTTCCTTTAAAATTAAGCATTCTATAAATAATTTTTGACAAAAGTACAATACTATTAATTCTGTGCAACTAAATATTCAAAACTCTAAAGATCTTCTTTAATTTATACAATCATACCAGCTGCAACAGTCTCATTAGTCATTTCGTCTAAAAGAATAAAAGAACCTGTCGTTCTATTCTCTCTATAACGATCAACCATTAATGGTTTTGTTATTCTTATTTTAACCTTGCAAATATCATTCATTTTTAGTGTTTTATCATTATTTTTTCTTCTTAACGATCTTATCTCTATTTTGTAAACAATTTCTTTAATAATCGCTTTTTGATCATTTGAAGTGTGCTTAATAACATACTTAGCTTTTTGTTTGGCTGAATCATTATGTAACCAACACAACATGGCTTCAATATTTTGTGATACTTCTGGCTTATTATTTGATCTAACGATCATATCACCTCTACTAATATCTATATCATCTTCTAAAGTAATACTTACTGACATTGGTGCAAATGCTTCATTTATTTGATCTTCAAAAGCGTCGATTGATTTAATTTTACTTGTAAATCCAGAAGGCAATACTGTAACCTCATCACCTAATCTAAAAACACCACTAGCTATTCGCCCAGCATATCCTCTGTAATCACGATGTTCATCAGATTGCGGTCTTAAAACTGTTTGTATGGGAAAACGAGCATCAATTTTATTAATATCACTACTAATATGAATTGTTTCTAATGTGTTCAATAATGGTGGCCCTTGATACCAATTCATGTTTAATGATTGATTCACAACATTATCTCCTTTTAGCGCACTTATTGGTATGAATCTAAGGTCTTTTACCATAAATTTTGAAGAAAATTCTTCAAATTGATCAATTACATTAATATACACTTGTTCAGAAAAATCAACTAAATCCATTTTATTAATACATACTATTACATGAGATATTTGTAATAATGACGCAATGAATGCATGTCTTTTAGTTTGCTCTACAACACCATGTCGTGCGTCTACAAGAATAATTGCAGCGTTAGCAGTTGAAGCACCAGTAACCATGTTTCTGGTATACTGAACGTGTCCTGGTGTGTCAGCAATAATAAATTTTCTTTTTGGTGTAGTGAAATATCTATAAGCTACATCAATTGTAATACCCTGTTCGCGTTCATCTCGAAGTCCGTCTGTAAATAAGGCTAAATCAACCCCATCAAGTCCTTTCTTCTTATTTATATTTTCAATTGCTTCTAGTTGATCCTCGAATATAGATTTTGAATCATAAAGCAAACGGCCTATAAGCGTGCTTTTGCCATCATCTACACTCCCAGCAGTTGTAAAACGTAATAATTGGTTGTTGTCTAACATTTTATCCTCTAAAAATTAAAAATAGCCTTCTCGTTTTCTGTTTTCCATTGCAGATTCAGAGCGCTTATCATCGCTTCTATTGCCTCGTTCAGTTTGACGCATTCCAGAAACTTCTAAAGTGACTTTTTCAAGTGTATCTGCATTAGATTCAATGCCTCCTGTAATAGTTATATCTCCTAAGGTCCTGAAACGGACCTTTTTCGTAACTATTTTTTCGTTTTCTTGAAGATTTAAAAATTTAGAGTTTGGAATCCAAGAATTTTGCCTCCAAACAACCTCTCTATCATGAGCAAAATACAATGAAGGTATTTCTAGGTTCTCTCTCTCTATATAATTCCAAACGTCAGTTTCTGTCCAATTACTTATTGGAAAAGCTCTAAAATGTTCTCCTGAAAAATGTTTCCCGTTTAAAATATTCCAAAGTTCTGGTCTTTGGTTTTTTGGGTCCCATTGTCCAAATTCATCTCGATGGGAAAAAAAACGCTCTTTGGCTCTAGCTTTTTCTTCATCGCGACGACCTCCTCCAATTGCGCAATCTATTTCATGCTCTTCAATTGTATCTAACAACGTCGTTATTTGAAGCGCGTTACGTGTAGCGTTTCTGCCTTTTTCTTCTGACACTCTTCCTTGGTCTATTGATTTTTGAACAGAACCAACAATTAAGTTCACGTCTAATTTGTTTACTATTTGATCTCTAAACTGAATAGTTTCTGGGAAATTGTGGCCAGTATCTATATGAAGCAATGGAAATGGAATCTTACAAGGATAAAATGCTTTTTTAGCTAAATGTGTTACTAAAATTGAATCTTTTCCCCCAGAAAATAATATCACTGGGTATTGAAACTGAGCATAAACTTCTCTAAGAATAAAGATAGATTCACTTTCTAATTCATCAAGATAATTTAAATAGTATTTACTCATTATTATTCTTTTGTAATTTAGGCCTAATATATTCTAAAATACGCTTAACGGATTCTGAAACAGTTTCGCCTTCGGTATTTATCTCAATATTTGGCTTTTCCGGTGGTTCAAATGGCGCAGTTACTCCTGTCATGTCCATTATTTCACCTGTTCGTGCTTTTTTATATAATCCTTTTACATCTCTACGTTCGCATTCTTCTAGACTCGTGTTTACAAAAATTTCAACATAATTTTCTTCACCAACAATATTTTTTACTGCATCTCTATTTGATTTGTATGGCGAGATAAAAGTAGCTAAAACAACAATCCCGGAATCTACTAAGAGTTTTGCAATTTCTCCTACTCTTCTAATATTTTCATTGCGATCTTTAGGTTTAAAGGTTAAGTCTTTGTTTATTCCACTCCTAACATTATCACCATCTAAGCAGTAGGTATGTATTCCTATCTTGTATAATTCCTGCTCTAATTCATTTGCTATTGTAGATTTTCCAGCCCCTGATAAGCCAGTAAACCATAAAACAAAAGAATTGTGATTTTTTAGTTTTCTTCTGTCTTTAACTGAAATACTAAAGTTATAAAGCGAGATATGAGGTTTCATTTTTCTTAATGTTTTCTATCTTCAATACCAAAATTTGATTTGTACCAAATTTTTTCATGAAGATAATACAATATGAGTTTAGTAGCAACTTCGAAAAAACCGATTTTTAATCCAATTATTGCATTACCAGTAACTAAATAGCCAATTGTCATTGTATCCAATGTGCCAACCAGCCTCCAGGTCACTGTTTTATAGAGGTGTCTTTTATTTGCATTAGTTATTTTTGTATTGAACCAAATTCGTTCGTGAAAATAATAAAGCGTCATTTTTGTAACGATTTCAATGACGCCAATTTTTAATCCGAATATCGGATTCCCTGAAATAATCCAAGATAAAACCATGGTATCTATTGTGCCAACAAACCTCCATGTAATGGTCTTCGCCAAATGTCTTTTATGTGAATTATCTCTCACTTTTTAGATACAATAAACCAAGGGTTTAAAAGATTTTCTTTATTATACAATAATGGCTGGTTGGTTTCTCTAGAAATGACCTCTATGCCAACAGCATCGCAAATTGCTTGTCCAGCTGCTGTATCCCATTCCATGGTTGGTGCAAATCTAGGGTAAACATCTGCATGACCTTCGGCAATTAAACAAAATTTTAAAGAGCTGCCTTTTGAGACAATTTCGGTTTTCTTTCCTTTAGTTTCTAAAGATTTTGTGAACTCTAAAGTATCAATGTTCATATGAGACCGACTACCGACAACACGAACTAAATTTGAATCTGTTTTATTTGGTTGCATTGAATTTGCGTTTTTCAAAACAGTATTAATAGATTCGTTGTGTGTTTTTAATTCTGCTTTGAAAGCTTGTTTTTTATTTACATCTGCAAAATATAAAACCTTTGTCGCAGGAGCATAAATAACTCCAAGTTGCGGAACACCATTGGATATTAAGGCTATGTTTACTGTAAACTCACCGTTACGCTTTATAAATTCCTTGGTGCCATCAACTGGGTCTACAACCCAAATAGTTGACCATTGATTCCTTATTTGGTAATCAATTTGTTTGTTTTCTTCACTAATTAGTGGGAATTCTGTTTTCTCCAAATGTGAGTTAATAATAATGTTTGCACGCTTGTCTGCCTCGGTTAAAGGTGATTTATCGTCTTTTATCTCAACCTCAAATGCAGTGTTATATACATCCATTATGGCTTTTCCTGCTTCTAAAGATGCCATAATTGCTATTTGTAAATACTTATCCATCTAACCTTTTTATTGCTATTTCCAAGCTATCTTTCCAGTATGGAATGGAAATATTGAATGTGTTTTTAATTTTCGTTTTGTCTAGTACGCTAAATTTGGGTCTTAAGGCGTGTGTAGGATAGTTTGATGATAAAATAGGCTTAACTGTTATATTTGAATTGATAATTTTTAAAATTGCGGTGGCAAATTCATACCAACTAATTTCTCCTTGATTACTATAGTTGTAAATTCCGTATTCACAGGTGTCTGTTTTTATTATTTTTAATATTGCATCAGCCAGATCTCTTGCGTATGTTGGAGTTCCTATTTGGTCTGAAACCACATTAATTTCACTTTTTGTTTCGGAGAGTTTAAGTATGGTTTTCAAGAAATTATTCCTGTATTCAGAATATAACCAAGAAGTTCTTATTATATAGTTTTCTTTTAAAAAACTTTGCACCTCCTTTTCCCCTTTTAGTTTTGATAAGCCATAAACATTGATAGGGTTGGGTTCATCATTTTCTGTGCAGGCTTTTGAAGTCATACCATCAAAAACAAAGTCTGTTGAAATATGAATTAGCTTGGTGTTGTTATCACGGCATGCTAGGGCTATGTTTTTTACACCTAAATGATTTACATCAAAAGCCTTATCTTTTTCTGTTTCTGCTTTTTCTACATTTGTGTATGCGGCACAATTAATACACCAATCAAAATTGTTTTTCTTAAAAATAGTATTGACTTGGTCTGAATTCGTTATATCCAGGTTCGATGAGTTTTTATAGCTAATTATTGAATCTAGAAAATTAGGTTCTAAATCTTTTATGCATTGTGCTAATTGTCCATTGGCTCCTGTGACTAAGATTTTTGTCTTCATTTGAAATATGTGTCAAAATCTGGTAATTCTTTGTCCTTATCAGATAAAATTATCTTAGAATTATCAATATCCCAATCAATATTTAAAGTTTTATCATTATAAGCAATTCCTCTCTCAGAATTTTTATTGTAGTAGTTGTCACATTTATAACTTATAATCGTATTGTTTTCTAAGGCAAGAAATCCATGTGCAAAACCTCGAGGTATGTATAATTGTTTGTGCTTCTTATCATCTAAAACTATTGAAAAATATTGCCCAAAAGTTTTAGAGTTTTTTCTAAGGTCCACACATACATCTAGTATACTTCCTTTTACAGTTCGCACTAGTTTTGCTTGTTCAAAGTCACCAATTTGAAAATGCAATCCTCTCAATACTCCTTTTGAAGACAAGGATTGATTATCTTGAACAAAATGAATTGATGTTCCCGTTATTGATTCAAATTTTACCTTATTAAAACTTTCAAAAAAATATCCTCTTTCATCATTAAATACTTTCGGAGATATAACATAACAGCCTTTTAGGTATGTTTCTTTGGCTTCCATATTATGCGCTACCCGGAGAAAATCCGAAATTTGCCAAAAACGAAGGCGCAATTCGTTACTATGT
>CAZRDG010000013.1:15460-18288 GCA_964598775.1 uncultured Lacinutrix sp. | reverse complement strand
GCGCACAATCTACCAACATCACTATTAATGGAATTCCGTATAATGATGCCGAATCCTTAGGGACATTTTGGGTAAACTTAGGCGATTTTTCATCTTCAGTTGAAAGTTTGCAATTGCAACGAGGTGTTGGGACATCAACAAATGGTTCAGGTGCTTTTGGAGCAAGTATCAATATACTTACTGATGCCATTTCAGAAACAGCTAATGCTGAAATTTCTAACTCTTTTGGAAGCTATAATACGAGAAAACATAATGTAAAATTTAGCACTGGACGACTTAATAATCACTTTGAATTTGCTGGACGTTTATCACAAATTCAATCAGATGGTTATATAGACAGAGCTTCTTCAAACTTAAAATCCTATTTTCTTCAAGGGAGTTATGTTGATGATAACACTTTGATTAAAGCCATTACATTCAGTGGTCATGAAATTACCTATCAATCTTGGAACGGTTTGGAAGATTTGGATTTACTAGAAAATGATAGAACCTATAACACTGCTGGAATGTACACTGATGACAATGGAAATGTTCTATTTTATGATAACGAGGTTGATAATTATAAACAAAACCATTACCAATTGCATTGGAATGAGCGTTTCAATAATAATTGGTCTACAAATTTAGCATTGAATTTCACCCATGGCGAAGGCTATTTTGAACAGTACAAAGAAGATGAAGATTTTGCAGATTATAACTTAGAAGAGATTACCATTGGAGGCGAAACTATAAATACAACAGACTTAATCAGACGTCGTTGGTTGGACAATGATTTTTACGTTATTAATGCAAGTGCAAATTATAAGGATAATATATTTAATTCAACATTTGGAGGTTCGTATAGCACTTACTCTGGAGATCATTTTGGCGAAATCATTTGGGCTCAATATGCAAGTGATAGCCAAATAAGAGATCGTTATTACAACGGAAATGGTACAAAAACAGACCTGAGTTTTTTTGTAAAAGGAACCTATCGCGTTAGTGATAAAATTAGTTTGTTTGCCGACTTGCAAACCAGACACGTTAGCTACAAAACCACAGGAACAAACTCTGATGTGATTGAATTTTTAGTGGATAAAAACTTTAATTTTTTCAATCCTAAAGCTGGAATAACCTATAAGTTAAATAGCAATAACAGCTTGTATTTTTCATATGCAAGAGCCAACAGAGAGCCTAACAGAGATGATTTTGAAAACAATGCCAATATAAAACCAGAGCAGTTAAACGATTTTGAATTGGGTTGGAGACATAGCTCAAATACATTTAGATTTAACACTAATTTGTACTATATGTCGTATAATGAGCAGTTGGTATTAACAGGTGCTTTAGATGATGTCGGAAGCCCTTTGCGAGATAATAGTGGAGATAGTTACCGATTAGGACTTGAAGTTGAAGCAGCTATTCAAATTTCTAATAAGTTTGCTATACAGCCAAACTTTACGGTGAGCTCTAATAAAAACAAAGAAACATTTTTCCAGAGAGATGGCGTTTTAGCGAATTTAGGGAAAACCAACATTTCTTTTTCACCTGAATTTATTGCAGCTAATGCTTTAGTATTTCAACCAAAGTCAAATATGCAATTATCATTTTTGAGCAAATATGTTGGAGAGCAATTTATGGGGAACACAGATTCTGAAGCATCAAAATTAGAGAGCTATTTTGTAAATGACTTTAATGTTACTTATGAATTGAAACCAAAATCTATATTTAATTCAATCGTATTAAGCGCCTTAGTAAATAATATTTTTGGTGAAAAATATATCTCAAATGGGTATTACTACACCTATGATGATACATGGTCTAATCCCGGAGAAACTACAACAATTGAAGGCGCTGGGTTTTATCCGCAGGCAACAACTAATTTTTTAATTGGTGCTACACTTAAATTTTAATTATATAATTTGATTTTAGTTAAGAAAGCGACTTTTATAAGGGTCGCTTTTTTAATTTGAAATAAAAAGGATATCACCATTAAGCTCTGCTCGATATGCTTTTAAGCCACAACGTAATTCTGAGTTTTCAAGTGGTTGGCCTGTAAATAAGCTGTACTTATTAGCATCAGTACAACCACAAATACCTTCTAAACCTGAAATGGTTAGTATAGAGCAACTATTTGGCTGGTGATTTGGATCTGCAGCATCAAAAGCTACAAAACCTGTTCCAGTGTTGGTTACTATAAGTCCACCATTGCCTTCGCCAGGCACATAAACAGGGTTGCTAATGAAGTTCAAATCACTATATTCTACAAAGTTTAAATTCAAACCTCTATTTACACCAACATTAAATAAAAAATTGCAATTATTATTGTTATCATCGTTCCTGCTACAACCCAAAAAGAGCAAAGTTATCAAAGAACAAAAAACGATCTTTTTCATCATAGAATTTTATTTTCAATTTACAATATTACGCACTTGAAACTAATAATTTTGTATATTTGTCATACAATCTCGTGAAAACGGGATTTTTTGTGTTTATAGACCAAGCACATACTAATTAAACGATGAAGTTATGAGTAACGTATCTTATTACACTGCTGAAGGGTTAAAAAAATTACGAGATGAGTTAAGGCAACTCAAAGATATAGAGCGTCCTAAAGCGTCACAAGCCATTGCAGACGCTAGAGATAAAGGTGATTTGAGTGAAAATGCAGAATACGATGCTGCAAAAGAAGCTCAAGGCATGTTAGAGATGAAAATTGCTAAATTAGAAGAAGTTTTAGCTGGAGCGAGACTTATTGACGAATCACAATTAGATACCTCAAAAGTGTTAGTCTTGTCAAAAGTGAAGATAAAAAATCAAACCAACGGCATGGAAATGGTTTATACTTT
>CAZRDG010000013.1:10085-15360 GCA_964598775.1 uncultured Lacinutrix sp. | reverse complement strand
TGTCAAAAGTGAAGATAAAAAATCAAACCAACGGCATGGAAATGGTTTATACTTTGGTGGCTGATGGAGAAGCAGACTTGGCTTCTGGTAAAATTTCAGTAAATTCTCCAATTGGTAAAGGCTTACTAGGTAAGTCTGTTGGTGAAGTTGCCGAAATACAAGTGCCTAATGGCGTAATGAAATTCGATATTTTAGAAATAAGCAGAGCGTAATGGCCACTATCTTCACCAAAATAATCAACAAAGAAATCCCATGCTATAAAGTAGCAGAAACTGATGATTTTTTGGCCTTTCTAGATATTAATCCAAATGCTAAAGGTCATACGTTGTGTATACCTAAAGTTGAGGTTGATAAAATTTTTGATTTGGATAAAGAGACCTACAATCAATTAATGGAATTTTCCAGAACCGTTGCCATTGCGATTAAAAAAACAATTCCTTGTAAACGAATAGGTATGACAGTGATAGGTCTAGAAGTACCACATGCTCACGTGCATTTAATTCCATTAAATTCAATGGATGACGTTCGTTTTATTTCAAAAGAAAAATTAACTCCTGAAGAGTTTGAGGCCACTGCAAAAGCCATAAGAAACTACATAAACTTTTAATCAAACACTCCGAAGGCATAGAGGATTATTAGTAAAATAATGATGTCTATAGCTATAATTATTATCCAAGCTCTTTTTTTAAGTTTTAATGATTTAGGCTTGGGTTTAAATGTCTTTTTGTGATAATCTATAATGCGATCAATATCATCAGACCATCTTGCAGGATAAATAGGAGAGTTACAAGTTGAACAGTCTAAATGATGTTTGGTATTATTGGTAATTGATTTATAAAGATTAGTTTCAATAAATTCTTGTTTGAAAGATAATTTTAATCCTTCATTAGAGAAGCATTCTGGGCAATTGTTATTTAATTTTACTGTTTTTAATGTGATATATTGCTTTTTCACACGTTTAAATTTTAGCTATTAACTTCATTGTAATTTGAATGGTTGTTCCTTTTTTTAGTTCAGAATTTAAAACTTTTATTTTACCTTGATGGTAATCTTCAATAATACGTCTAGAAAGTGATAGTCCTAATCCCCAACCTCTTTTTTTACTTGTAAAGCCTGGTTCAAATATTTTTTTAAAACGCGCTTTAGGTATTCCTTTTCCAGTATCTGTGACCTTCACATAAACATTTTTATCAGAATTTGTCACGATAATTTTTAGTTGTCCTTTACCTTTCATGGCATCAATAGCATTTTTGACTAAATTTTCTATGGTCCAACTATACAATTGAGTATTTAAATTAACAAATAAAGGATTTTCAGGAGCTTCTAATTCAAAGTCAACAAGTTTTGAGGATCGTGCTTTTAAATAGTCATAAGTATCTTGAGTTGCAGAAATAATATCAACTTTATCAAGTGTTGGCACTGATCCTATTTTGCTAAATCTATCAGTAATAGTTTGCAATCTTTTAACGTCTTTTTCAATTTCCTTTAAATAGTCTGGATTTACATGTTCAGAACGCAATATTTCAGTCCAACCTACAAGAGACGATAAAGGTGTGCCAATTTGATGAGCTGTTTCCTTTGCCATTCCTGTCCATAATTTATTTTGGGCCGCTACTTTAGTACTGCGATAAAAAAAGTAAGCTACGGCTGCAAATAAGATAATGATTAGGACGAGGGCTAAAGGATAGTATTTTAATTTGTTAAGTAACTCTGAATTACCATAAACAATGGTTCCAAAAATAGTGTCTTTATATCGAACTTCAATTGGTTTGTTTTCTTTCTCAAACCTGATTTTAAGTTTTTCTAAATACGCTTTTGGGTTTCTAATATTGGTTGTGTCAATATTTCTAATGTTAAATATTTTGCCCTCATCATCAACTAAAATCATTGGAGTCGTCGTGTTGGTCTCCATAACTTGAGTTGTCAAACCACTTACATCTGCTTCTAAGTCATCCATACCCTCTAAGAAATCAGATTGAGCGAATGACCACGTTTGCATTTTTGTACGCTCTTCGTGTTTAAATTTTTGAAAGAAATCGTAAGTGTTCCAAAGAATTAAAGAAATAATGATAAACGATGAAAGCACAATAATCCATCGTAAAATATTTTGATTTTTGGTCAGCATTTAAAAATTAAAATTTCAATTTTAAATATAATGTAATTATGTTAATATTATTGCGCAACTTGTTAGTAAAACTGTTTTTAGTTGCAAGCCATAATGGTTAACTTTGTCCAAATTTGTTATTAATGACATCATTTGAACCTAAAGAGCTTTCTGTGCAAAAATTGCACGGCTTATTGTTAAGTGCTGTGGCACCGCGTCCAATTGCCTTTGCAAGTACCATAGATGCAGATGGAAAACCTAATTTATCGCCATTTAGTTTTTTTAATGTTTTTAGTGCAAATCCACCAATTTTAGTGTTTTCACCTGCACGTCGTGTAAGCAACAATACTACAAAGCACACTTTAGAAAATGTAAAACAAATTAAAGAGTGTGTTATCAATGTGGTTAATTATGATCTTGTTCAGCAAGCATCATTAAGCAGCACAGAATATCCAGAAGGTGTTAATGAGTTTGAAAAGGCAGGATTGACCATGGTTAAATCTGATCTTGTTAAACCGTTTAGAGTTGGTGAATCACCTGTTCATTTTGAATGCAAGGTAAATGAAGTTATTGGATTAGGAGAAAACGGTGGAGCAGGGAATTTGGTCATTTGTGAAGTTGTGAAAGTTCATATTACAGAAGAAGTTCTAAATGCAGATAAAACTATAAACCAAGAGGCTTTAGATTTAGTGGCTAGAGCCGGTGGAAGTTATTATACGAGAGCAAACAAAGGTTTTTTTGAAATACCTAAACCTCTGAGAACTCTTGGTATTGGTGTTGATGCTTTGCCAGAAAGTGTTAGAAACAGTATGATTTTAACTGGAAATGATTTAGGAATGCTAGGTAATGTAGAGTCGTTGCCAAACAAGAAAAGTGTAGAACAATTTGTGAATGAAGTGAGTGAACATTATCCGAATATCAGAAAAATGTCACATCGAGAAAAACATAAAATTGCTAAAAATTATCTCAGTTTTGGCGATGTTGATAGTGCGTTAAAACTATTATTAAGTTAACTTTAAGCACTTAAAAAGATTAAACAGAAATAAGATTAAATAGAATAGAATGGAATTACAAGGAAGAATTAAGTTAATTGGAGAAACACAAACATTTGGAACCAACGGTTTTCGCAAAAGAGAAATTGTTGTAACAACCGAAGAGCAATATCCACAACATATAATGGTTGAATTTGTGCAAGATAAAACTGATTTGCTTAACAATTATCAAGTTGGACAACAAGTAAAAATAAGTATCAACCTTAGAGGAAGAGAATGGACAAACCCTCAAGGTGAAGTAAAATATTTTAACTCTATTCAAGGATGGCGTATTGAAGCTTTACAACAAGATGCTTCAAATGGAGACATTCCACCAGTACCACCAATGGATGCTTTTGAACCTGCTGGAGATTTAAATGAAGATGATCACGACGATTTACCGTTTTAATCATTTGTTATATCATAATTTAAAGCCTCAACATAAATCGTGTTGAGGTTTTTTTATTGCTTTAAAAATTGGTAATTTTCAATCCATGAACGTGACCAGAACAGTAGAAACTATTTTTAGAAGGTATTTGCCATCACCATTTACCATTGCTATTCTACTAACCTTGCTAACTATACTTTTGGCATTATTTTTCACAGAACCTGTTGGTAGTGAAAATCAATTGCTAAGTATTTTATCGTTTTGGGAAGCTGGCATTTGGAACAATGACTTATTAGTTTTTGCATACCAAATGATGCTGATTTTAGTGTTAGGTCATGTGCTTGTACTTAGTAAGCCGGCAAACAAACTTATTGTAAAACTTTCTAAAAATGTCACTAGCACGACAAGTGCTGTTGTTTTAGTGAGTATCACAACAATGTTGGCTGCCTTCTTAAATTGGGGACTAGGACTCATTTTTGGTGCAATTTTAGCACGTAAAGTGGGCGAATATGCTCAGCAAAACAATATTCCGCTTAACTATCCTTTAGTTGGTGCTGCTGGATATGTTGGATTGATGGTTTGGCATGGAGGAATTAGTGGATCTGCACCAATTAAAGTAGCTGAAAGTAATCACATTTTAAATTTTATGGAAGGCGTTTCAACTTCAAATTTGTTAGGCCAAATACCAGAAAGTATAAGTTTTGATCAGACAATTTTTAGTTGGTGGAATTTAGTTTTGTTTGGAATCTTACTTGTAGTTATTCCTTTTGTGTTAAAACAAATTGCAAAATCAACACAGCCAACTAATTTTAATTTACAAACATATGATTTTGAAACGCATTCATTAGAAGATATTGAAGGTGCAGAGAAGTTGGATTTTTCTAAATTTCTTGGAGTCGGATTTGGAGCTGTTCTGCTACTTGCTTTTTTCTATCAATATTGGTATAATATATTAAGTTTAAATATTACACCTAACATGCTTAATTTTTTCATGTTGAGTTTGGCTATCATATTGCATAAAAACTTTAGTAATTTCTTAAATGCTCTAGAAGAAGCCATTAAAGGAACCTCTGGTATTTTAATTCAATTTCCTTTGTATTTTGGTATTATGGGAATCATGAAAAGCACTGGAATGGTTGTCATGATATCAGATTTCTTTGTGTCTATAGCCACAGAAACAACACTTCCAATTTTTACTTTTTTTAGTGCAGGTCTAGTCAATATTTTTGTACCTAGTGGTGGAGGTCAATGGGCTATTCAAGGACCAATAGTAATTGAGTCAGCTTTAAAACTTGGTGTGCCTTTACCAAAAGCAATAATGGCATTGGCTTATGGAGATCAAATCACCAACATGCTTCAACCCTTTTGGGCATTACCTTTGTTAGGAATTACTAAACTCAAAGCAAGAGAAATTTTACCATATACATTAATCTTAATGGTTGTTGGTATAGCTGTTTATGTATTGGGCTTATTACTATTTTAAATGTATTTATTAACTGATAAAATTGAGTTTCCAGAGGTGAATCTTGCTTCTTCTGATGGCTTATTGGCTTATGGTGGAGACCTGTCTGTTGATCGATTAATATTAGCCTATTCTTCAGGTATTTTCCCTTGGTATGAGCAAGGAGAACCCATTTTATGGTGGTCACCAGATCCAAGATTTGTGCTCTATCCTAATGAATTAAAAGTGTCAAAAAGTTTACAAAAAACAATTCTAAAAAATGAGTTTCAAATAACCAAAAACAAAGCTTT
>CAZRDG010000013.1:0-9985 GCA_964598775.1 uncultured Lacinutrix sp. | reverse complement strand
AGTAAAGTGGCTTTTGTATATTTAGCAGAAAATTCAAACTATAAAATTATTGATTGTCAGATATATACTAAACATTTAGAAAGTTTTGGAGCGAAACATATTTCTCGAGATAGTTTTCTAAAATTATTAAATTGACTTTAATCATAGATTGAAAATAAAAAATTACAGATATTAGCAAAACATAATAGTAAAAGGTAATGCTTACAAAGGAAGATTTTAATCAATTTGAAAATAAACTAAGTTTCTCAGAGATTCTTCAAAAAAAAGTAGATAAGGAGATTCTAGCTGAAGTTACTGAAAAGGTAGTATACGAAAAGGAACTATTACAACTTCAGGCGGAATTAGTGAATTTACAACGATGGGTTGCAAAACATAAACGACGCGTTTGTGTAATTTTTGAAGGACGTGATGCGGCAGGTAAAGGTGGAGCTATTAGAAGGTTTACAGAGCATTTGAACCCTCGTTCTATGCGAGTCGTTGCCTTGACAAAACCTACTGAAGTCGAAAAAGGACAGTGGTATTTTAGACGTTATATTAAAGAGTTACCAGAACCAGGTGAAATTGTTTTTTTTGATAGAAGCTGGTACAATCGTGCTGTAGTTGAACCAGTAATGGGCTTTTGTACAGACAGTCAATATGAAAAATTTATGGTTCAAGTTACAGAATTTGAACACATGCTTTACGAAGATGGCGTTGATATTGTGAAATTTTGGTTTTCAATTACCAAAGATGAACAAGCGAGACGATTTGAGTCAAGATTAAAAAACCCTTTGAAGCGTTGGAAGCTGAGTCCTGTGGATCAGGAGGGCCAAAAACGTTGGGACGATTATACTTTTTATAAAGAGCAAATGTTCACTAAAACCCATACTACGTTTAGTCCTTGGATTCTCGTTATCACAAACAATAAAAGACAAGCTCGATTGGAAAGTATGCGCTATTTGCTCTCTAAATTTGACTATGAAGGAAAGAGAAAATCAGGTTTAACAATGTTAAGAGATCCAAATGTAGTACAACGTTATCATAGAGCCATAAAATAAGCGAACAGTATGACAGAATTAACAGCAAAAGATTTAAAGCTCTTAAACTCTAAAAAAGGGATTAAGCAATTTTTACTAGACGAAAACTACCCAATCCCTAAAATACTTCGTTTTGTGAAGTATGAAAATAAACTGAAGGAATTACAAGAGGAGCTCATAAAGCTTCAAAAATGGGTTGGTGAGAATGATGAAAAAGTAGTCATTGTTTTCGAGGGACGAGACGCTGCAGGTAAAGGTGGTGCTATAAGACGTGCAACGGAACATTTAAACCCAAGGGAATTTAAAGTCGTGGCATTGCCAAAACCAACTGAAGACGAAAAAAGTCAATGGTATTTTCAACGTTATATCAACCATTTACCAAAAAAAGGAAAAATTGTTTTTTTTGATAGAAGCTGGTATAATCGTGCTGTTGTTGAACCAGTTAACGGGTTTTGTACGCCAGAAGAATATCATAGATTTATGAATCAAGTAAATGAATTTGAACGCATGATTATTGAATCAGGAATAAGACTTATAAAATTTTATTTTTCAATCTCAAAAGATGAACAGGCTGAACGTTTTGAAGACATAAAAAGAAGTCCAATTAAAAAATGGAAATTTAGCGAAGTAGATTCCAAAGCTCTAGAACTTTGGGATGATTATACAGAGTATAAAACTAAAATGTTTGAGAAAACAAATACCAAATTGGCCCCTTGGATAATTATTCAAGCCAACCGAAAAAGTAAAGCAAGAATTGAAGCCATTCAAAAGATACTAGAATTAATTCCTTACGATGCTAAAGATCTAGAAGTAATAAAGCCGTTCAATTTTTAAACTTCGTTATATCTAAAACAACTTACTTCATGGTCATTAACCATACCTGTTGCTTGCATATGAGCGTAAATTACTGTTGTACCAACAAACTTAAACCCTCTTTTCTTTAAATCTTTACTTATTGTATCACTTAACGCTGTGTTTGCAGGAGTTTCTTTGTAGTTTTTAATTCTATTTTTTATAGGTTTGCCATCAATAAAATTCCAGATATAATTACTGAAACTACCAAACTCATCCTGAATTTTCATAAAGGCTTGTGCATTAGAAATCGTTGCTCTAAGTTTTAATTTATTTCTTATGATTCCCGCATCTTGAAGTAAAGCATCGATTTTATCATGATGGTAATTGGCAATTTTTTTATAGTTAAAATTGTCAAAAGCAGTTCTAAAGTTTTCTCGTTTTCGCAAAATAGTAATCCAACTCAATCCAGCTTGAAAGGTTTCTAGAATTAAAAATTCAAAAAGTGTTGCATCGTCATAAACGGGAACTCCCCATTCTTCGTCATGATAAGTTTCATAAAGCATATCACCAACACACCAACCACATCTGTGTTTATTATTCATAATATGAGTAAGGTTTTAAAGTAAAATGTGACTCAGTATGACAAAAGTCATAAAATAAAGAGCTTCAAGATATTAGTTTTACAGTTTTAAAGTTACGATTATGGAACAAATTATAAAAAAAAGTCTAGACAATAGCATTAACTATGCTGATTATAAAAGGTTAATGCAAAAAATGGTATTGGATAAATTTACTACTGGAAATGACATTACAGAAGCTAACATAAATTATACCTTGTTGAATGAAAGGCGAATGAGCAGATGGGACAAAAAAATTATAATTTCTGAACCTGAAATAAATAAAATAAAGGAGTTTAATACCGAGGTTATTTGGCTTGTCATTTCAGAAAGTTGGTGTGGTGATGCTGCGCATGTATTACCTGTAATGAATAAAGTTTCAGAATTAAACCCAAATATCAATCTTCGCATTGTATTACGAGATGATAACGATGACTTAATGAAGTTGTTCTTAACAAATGGAAGTAAATCCATTCCAAAACTTATAATGATAGATACTGAAAATCTTGAAGTGTTGGATGTATATGGTCCAAGACCGAGTATAGCAACTAATTTGGTTGACGATTATAAAAATGAACATGGAGTATTAACACCAGAATTTAAAGAAGATTTACAACGCTGGTATAACAAAGATAAAGGTAAGACTACAATTAAAGATTTAACCGAGCTATTAGCAAAATACACGCCTAGTTTTTTCCTTTAAATATAAAAGTAATTGTTCCTATTTGTGAAGGCTTAGACGTGTCAGAGTTAAACAACGAAGCTTTTGCATATTCTAAGGCAGTGTCAACCAAACAGCCATTATCTGTTGTGGAAGCATAATTGTAGTTAGCATCTGTTACATTACCTTCATTATCAACGGTAATATTAATAACCACTTTCCCACCCATTTCACATAAATAAATTGGAGGAGGAATATCTATTTTGGTTCTATTAACTAGGGAGTAACTTATTGAACTATTTTTGTTTGTGGTATTTGATGAAGGTGCTCGTTTCTTTTCAGAAGTTTTTGCTATAATATCATTTATATTATCAAAAGTTTCAACTTCTTCTTCATTTGTGCTAGCGCCTGATGAGGAAGATTCATCATTCGATTCAGTTGTTTCTTGAGAGACAGTTTCATTATTGTTTCGGTTTCGTATGTCTTCTAACTGCTCTTCAAAAGCCTTATCTAACTGGTTATTATTTTCATTATAAGCTTGGTTAGTACTGGGTGTATTTAGTAAATTATCTAAGCTTTCTAATAATTCTTGTAACTCTTCTTTTTCTTCTTCTTCAATGGTCTCAGGTTCCATTTCATAAAAGGTTTCTGCCACCAAAATTGATTTCTTTTTTATATGAAGTGTGAATGCTAAAACCACTACAACAGTTGATACTAAAGTTGTAGCTATCATTGCTTTGTATGTGTTTGCAGTAGGCATTAATTTGAAACCTAATTATTTAGTTTGGTGCGTTATATATACGTTAAAGTATTGAAAAAAGTTTAAAATACCATATACTCAAGAAAAAGAGATACACTTGAAAGCTTTTCAGTTTGTTTGTTTCCAAAGCGCTTCCTACTAAAATCAAAGCCAATAAGCCATGAGTTTTTAAAATTATCATCATATATTCTTACACCTGCTCCAAGTTTGTAAAGCGTTCCTTTTTCAAAGGATTTTCCAATACCTAAAAGTGTTCCATAACCACCTCTAATGAATAATTCATCATCAAAATCAAATAAGTTGTACTGAAAACTCAGGTGTAAGGGCATAAAATGTAGGTCTTGTCTAGAATGATAATTATACTCTATGTTTAAGCCAATTAAGGACCTATTATCAAACTGATATCCAATGGTGTTGTTAACTAAAAAAGCACTAGGATTTAAAAATGATTCATCATCTTCCTCAGTTATCGTATAATTTTCATTTACGGTAAAAGTTATACCAAAAGAAGCTTTGTAAAATAGACCATTACTTTTAATACTGTCTTGAGTAAAGGCAAGATACGGTATTAAAATACTTAATAGGTAAAGAATTTTTTTCATACAATAACCAGTAATTAAATTAAAATTATGATGAAGTTAAATTGGCTATGAATTCTTCTACAGTCTTAGCATTTTCAACTTTGAAATCTCCAATTTTTGTGCGGCGTAATTTGGATAAATGAGCACCTGAGTTTAGGGCTTTTCCAAAGTCGTTAGCCAACGATCGTATATAAGTACCCTTGCCACAAACAACTCTAAAATCGACTTCACTATTTTCGAATCTGGTAATTACAAATTCTCTAATACTAACTTTACGTGGTTTTATTTCAACACTTTCGCCAGCTCTAGCAAATTCATACAAGCGTTTCCCATCCTTTTTAATGGCTGAAAAAACTGGTGGAAACTGTTCGATATCACCTATAAATTGTTTGGTGGTTTCTGAGACTAAATCCTTTGTGATATGTTTTGTTGAAAATGTTTCGTCAATTTCCGTTTCTAAATCATATGAAGGTGTTGTACTTCCTAAAACAAAGGTTCCTGTGTATTCTTTTTCTTGCCCCTGAAAAGTATCAATCTGTTTGGTCATTTTTCCAGTGCAAATAACAAGCAATCCTGTTGCTAAAGGATCTAAAGTTCCTGCATGACCAACTTTTATTTTTTTAATATAGAAGGCTTGTCTGATTTCCCAGCGCAGTTTGTTTACCACTTGAAAAGACGTCCAATTAAGTGGTTTATCAATTAATAATACTTGTCCTGATTGATAGTCTTCGGCCGTTTTCATTAGTTTATTAAAGCATAAGTAATGGCAATAAAACCTACAACTATGCAATAAATCGCAAAGTAACTAAGCTTGCTACTTTTAACTAATTTTATCATCCATGTGCAAGCAAATAAGCCTGAAATAAATGCAGCTAAAAATCCAACTGAAAGTAGTGAGAAGTTTGTGCTTTCATAGCTAAGATCTCCGCTTAAAACATCTTTAGCAATTTTGCCAAATATTAAGGGAACAACCATTAAAAATGAAAATCGAGCTGCTTTGGTTTTGTCATTTCCTAAAAGTACAGATGTTGAGATTGTTGCGCCAGAACGTGAAATTCCTGGTAACATGGCAATGGCTTGAGCAAAACCAATGACTAAAGCGTTTTTAAAACTCACATCTTTATTTGTGTTTTGGGCTTTGTCTGCGAGATATAATAAGAATGCTGTGAGAAATAGCATAAATCCTACGAGTTGAATATTGCCACCAAAAAGTTCGGCTAATTCAGATTCATAATTGTAACCTATAATCACAGCTGGTACCATGGAAATGGCAATTTTTGTTAAAAATTGCATGTCTTCATTCCATTGAAATTTCAGAAGACCTTTGATGATATCCCAAATATCTTTTCTAAAAACAACCATTGTACTGATTGCAGTAGCAAAGTGCAATACAACTGTAAATAGTAAACTTTCTTCTGGTATTGAATTATCTCCGAGAATGGCTTTACCAAGTTCTAAATGGCCACTTGAAGATACAGGGAGAAACTCTGTAAGACCTTGCACAATACCGAGAATAATGGCGTCAATTATTTCCATGAGGCAAATGTATCAAAAAAGCAAATGGGAATTTTATTTTTCAGAATTTTCCTTATAAGGATTCAATAAAATAGCATAAATCTGAATGCCAAAACCAATAAGTACTAAGGTTGGTGCTAATCGAATACGTCTCCAACTAAAAATCTCTGGATTAAAAACATTTGAATCGTCACTTCCTCCTCCAGACATTAAAATAAAGCCAAGAGCGATAAAACCTAAACCAATAAACATCCATTTGTAGTTCTTTTTACCAAAGATAAAAGTGTCTTTTGTGTTTTCTTTACGTTTTTGTTCTCCCATGTTAATTGAATTCAGTAAATATAATCTCATCACCAAGTGCCATTTGCGCTATATGCTCAGCTGTGCCAAACAACAGTTTTGGTAAGTGCAAAGTAACGGTTTTATTTAAAACTTTAGCGTTAAGGGAATCTAAATTTAAGCCTTGTTGTAGTCCACGATTAATATAATAATAATCGGTACCATCATCATGAAATACAATATCATAGGAAGGTCCTTCAGTAATTTTCTTAATTGTTACATCAACAATTTCACAATTTTCAGGTTGTGGATTGGAAATAACACAAGATTTAAACACTAAAAAACCTGAAAGAAGAAGGGTTATGATAAGTACAGGAATGATGCGTTTCATTTCAGTTTTTTTTGCAATTAATAATACAACTGATCGGTCTTTAAATTCAAGAACCGTTGTGTTGCTATATAAGTACTTATCCCCGTAATAACAACACCAAGCACAAAGACACCTAAAAACAATGCACCTATCATAATTGGGTTGCTTAACAAATGTAAATCAGCAAAAGTTTTATCTACATAATATAAAACGACTGCCATGCCAATGAGTGCTAAAATGGCTCCAATAATTCCAAGTTTAATGCTTTTCCAGATGAAAGGTCGTCTAATAAATTGTTTTGTAGCACCAACCATTTGCATCGTTTTTATAGTAAAACGCTTAGAGTATACAGACAGTCTGATAGAACTATTAATTAGTAAAACAGCAATGATTGTAAACAATCCGCTAATGATTAATACCCAAAGGCTAATACGCTTTACATTGTCATTCATCATAGATACCAAATCTTTATCATAACGAACTTCGGCAACAAATTTTTTAGTCATTGTGGCTTCAGAGATACTATCCAAACGTTGCTCAGTCACATAGTCTGCTTTTAAATTCACATCAATAGAGTTCTGTAAAGGATTGTAACCTACATCGTCCAAAAAGTCTTCACCATATTCGTTTTGCATAAAAGCAGCAGCGTCTTCTTTAGAGACATATTTGGTTTCTTTTACATATTTAGCACGCATCAAGCTTTTTTGTAATTGGTTTATTTCAACTTCTTTCGCATTGTCATTTAGGTAAATGGTCATGACAACACGTTCTTTGAAATTATCTGAAATGGTTTTGGCATTCAATACGAGCATTCCTAACAATCCTATTAAAAATAAGACCAATGCAATACTTAAAACCACTGAAAAATAAGAAGATATTAGTCTGCGTTTTTGATGCTTTTCAAAAGATGAGCTCATAGCTTGTTTTAGTTGATGGTGTAAAAATAATAAAGTATCTTTAATCTTAATTATTAATAACTCAAACATATGAACATTGTTGTATTTGGCGCAGGAGGAGTTGGTGGATATTTTGGTGGAAAACTGGCTCAAGCTGGTAATGATGTAACTTTTATTGCACGAGGCAAACACTTACAAGCGATAAAAAGTAACGGATTGCTTATAAAAAGTATTCAAGGCGATTTTAAAGTACATCCAAAGGTTTCAGATGATGTTACTAGTATTAAACATCCAGATTTAGTCATTTTAGGAGTGAAATCTTGGCAAGTTGAAGACGTTGCTGTTCAGTTGAAACCCATTATTGGAGAAAAAACAATGGTTTTACCATTACAAAATGGTGCTGATAATGCAGATAAATTAAGAGACGTGCTTCCTCATAAAAACGTTTTAGCTGGTCTATGTAAAATAGTGAGTCGTGTAGAATCACCTGGAATCATTGATCACTTTGCGTTTGATCCTGAGATTGTTTTTGGTGAATACGATAATGAAAATTCAAAACGTGTACAAAATTTGTCAATGCTATTTGATAATGCAGGAATAAAAAATAAAGTTTCGGAAGATATTCATTTAGATATCTGGAAAAAATTTCTATTCATAGCCACTGTTAGTGGTATTGGAGCCTTAACAAGAGTAGAGTTTGGAGCTATGAGAGATGACGAACACATAAGGCAAATTATGTATCAAACAGCTAACGAGATTGTTGCTGTAGCCAATGTAAAAGGAATTGCATTAACCAATGATGATATTGAAATGATTCTCAAAATTGTCGATAATTTAAATGCTAAAACTACAGCCTCCATGCAACGTGATATTATGGATGGTCGACCTAGTGAGTTGGATAATTTTAATGGCTATATTGTAAGACAAGGCAAAGAATTGCATATTACAACACCTGCCAATAGTTTTACCTATCATTGTTTATTGCCTCAAGAAAAGAAATCTAGAGGATTAAGCTAGTTTACTTTTAGGTTTTTTACTGATTAAATACACACCAGAAATTACAAGCAAACAGCTCAATATTTTAATGAGATTAATGTCTTGAGCATATTCTTCATGCATCAATACATAGGCATAAATACTTACCATAATAAAACTTACAGCTGGTTGTAAATACACATAACTGCCATTAACAGAAGGTGCAACATAATTGAGCGCGTAAATATTGAATAAATAGGCAAAAAATGTTGTGAATAACACCACAAACCCAACGGCTAAATAGGTGTTTAAATCAAAAGCAGAAAAATCAGTTGCTAAAAAATCGCCTATTCCAATAGGAAACATAAAGCAGAACCCAAATAGAAAAACCCAACTCACAACAGCTATTGAATTGTACTTGGCCATCATTGGTTTTACAACAACTAAATACAAGGCATAAGAACATGCATTAATAAAAACAAACAAATTTCCAATTACAGAACTTGTCCCTGTTGCACTTTTTCCATACCAAATAAGTAAAACTGCTCCAATGCCACCAACGGTTAATCCTATAAATTTTTGTGTGGTAATTTTTTCCTTCAAAATAATAGCACTAAACATAAGCACCATCACAGGAATTGAGGTAATAATGATTGAAGAATCAATAGGAGAGGTTAAATTTAAACCATGAAAAAAGAACAATTGATTAATAGCTACACCAAGAAGACCACACAATATCAATCTTGGAAAATCTTTTTTTTCAATTTTGTCTTTTAAAAAAGATTTGATAATCCAAAACAAAATACCTGCACCAACTACTCTAACAAAAATAAAAGCTGAAGGACCAATTTTTTCAGGCATAATGCCTTTTGCTATCATATGATTGGCACCATAAATAATATTGGCTCCAAGAAGTGCTAAATGTGCTTTATGAGTATTGGTTAGCAATATATAAGTTGGTTTATTTTGCTGTGAAAATACAAATTGCCTTTTTAAAAATAGTTGAAAATCGTTTAATAGTTTAAGACAATTAATTTATTAGATGCAAACACTTTACTGTTTTCTTTAATAACCGTAAATTTGCGCTTTTAATTACCGAAAGCAATACGATGAAATACCATTTCAACGAGATAGAAGCCAAATGGCAAAAATATTGGGCAGACAACCAAACCTTTAAAGCGGAAAACAAGTCTGAAAAACCAAAATATTATGTATTAGACATGTTTCCTTATCCTTCTGGTGCAGGCTTACATGTTGGGCATCCATTAGGCTATATTGCTAGTGATATTTATGCACGTTACAAACGTCATAAGGGGTTTAATGTGTTGCATCCTCAAGGTTATGATAGTTTTGGTTTACCTGCTGAGCAGTATGCCATTCAAACAGGTCAGCATCCAGCAATTACTACTGAAACCAATATAAAAACGTATCGTCGTCAACTCGATCAAATCGGATTTTCATTCGATTGGAGTAGAGAAGTGCGTACGAGTAATCCTGACTATTACAAGTGGACGCAATGG
>CAZRDG010000012.1:0-18995 GCA_964598775.1 uncultured Lacinutrix sp. | reverse complement strand
TTTTTATTGATGATTATGCTCACCATCCAGAAGAAATCAATGCGGTTCATCAAGCGATTAGGGAAATGTACCCAAATCAAAAAGTAATGGCCATATTTCAGCCACATTTATTTAGTAGAACCAAAGATTTTGCAGATGAATTTGCTAGGAGCTTAGAAAAGTTTGATCATGTTTTATTATTAGACATATATCCAGCTCGTGAATTGCCTATTGAAGGTGTGAATTCTCAATGGTTATTGGATAAAATTGACAATGCAAATAAGAAACTCATTGCAAAATTTGAAATCGTAAAAGAGATTCAAAAAAGTGACATCAAAGTGATTGTCACAATTGGAGCTGGTGATATTGGAGCGGAAGTAAAACATATTAAAGAAAGTTTAAGCATTGCGAGTTAACTGGAATTACATAAAGGGGTTTGTACTGCTAGTATTAGTAGGGTTTTTATTTGCCTTTTCTTCAGGTAGAAATCAATCTAGAAAAATAGCTGAGCTTGAAGTTAAATTTTTAGGTGATAACAATCTTTTTATCACTCACGAATCGGTTAATAAATTGTTAATACAAAATAGTGAACCTGTTACGAATGTCCCTAAAGAAATTTTAGATTTGAATGGTCTAGAAAACACCCTCAAATCAAATGCCATGATTAAAACCGCAGAAGTTTATCTTGCTGTTAATGGTAAGGTTCGAGCCGATGTTATACAACGCAAGCCTATCGCAAGGGTAAGCACAAATGCATCATACTATATTGATGATGAAGGAAAATACATGCCTTTATCAACAAATTATACAGCGCATGTTCCAATAGTAACTGGGTCTGTAGAGAAAAACAATTTGGCAAATATTTACACTATTGCCAATAAAATTTATAATGATGAATTTTTAAAGACGCATATCGTTGAGATTCATCAAAACCAAAATCGGACATTGAGTTTAAAAACAAGGGTCTATGATTTTGAAATAGAATTGGGAGATTTAAGTGATTTGAATAAAAAAATAAATAATCTAAAAGCATTTTATCAAAAAGCTAAAAAGGATAATACACTAAGTAACTATAAAAAAGTGAATTTGCAGTTTAACAATCAAGTTGTGTGCACAAAAAAATAGACCATGGAAGGCAATAAAATTTCAGTTGGATTAGATATCGGAACCACAAAAATTGTGGCGATGGTTGGACGCAAGAATAACTATGGGAAGTTAGAAATTCTTGGTATTGGTAAAGCCAAAAGCCTTGGTGTACATCGTGGTGTAGTCAACAATATTACTCAGACTATCCAATCCATTCAACAAGCTGTTCATGAAGCTGAAGCAGCATCAGGTGTAAAAATAGAAGAAGTGACCGTTGGTATTGCTGGACAGCATATTAGAAGTTTGCAACATAGCGATTATATTACAAGAGCAAATTCAGAATTAGTAATAGATGAAGATGATATAGATCGTTTAATCAATCAAGTTCACAAGTTGGTTATGTTGCCTGGTGAAGAAATTATTCACGTCCTTCCGCAAGAATATAAAGTTGATGGGCAAGCTGAAATTAAAGAACCAATTGGAATGTATGGTGGACGTTTAGAAGCTAATTTTCATGTGGTTGTTGGCCAAGTGTCATCTATCAGAAACATTGGGCGCTGTGTTAAGAGTGCAGGTTTAGAACTAGAAGGTATTACACTTGAGCCTTTAGCATCAGCTAATGCAGTGCTGAGTCAAGATGAAAAAGATGCAGGAGTTGCTTTAATTGATATTGGTGGTGGAACGACAGATTTAGCGATTTTTAGAGATGGTATCATTCGTCATACAGCAGTTATTCCATTTGGAGGTAACGTGGTTACAGAAGATATTAAGGAAGGTTGCTCAATTATTGAAAAGCAAGCTGAATTATTAAAAATAAAGTTTGGGTCTGCATGGCCAGGAGAAAATAAGGATAATGAAATAGTGTCAATTCCTGGATTACGTGGTAGAGAACCAAAAGAAATAACCCTCAAAAATTTATCTAAAATCATTCATGCACGTGTAGTTGAAATTATCGAACAAGTTTATGTTGAGATAAAAAACTATGGTCATGAAGAACAAAAGAAAAAGCTAATTGCTGGAATTGTTCTTACTGGTGGAGGAAGTCAGTTAAACCATTTAAAACAATTAGTTGAATACATCACAGGCATGGATACCAGAATAGGATTTCCTAACGAGCATCTTGCAGGTGATAGTGATGATGAAGTTACGAGTCCGTTATATGCAACAGCTGTTGGTTTGGTGATGGATGGTTTGAAGCGTCAAGAAAAACGTAAACAAGAAGCTGTAGCACAGAAAGCTTACGAAGAAGCTATTGAGTCTGACGATGCCACAGAAGAAGAAGTGATTGAAAAACCAGTAAAGGAACGAAAAACGTTTTTAGATAAGCTTACAGAACGTGTTAAGGATTTTTTAGATAACGCAGAGTAATATTAGATAATAAAAGAATAAAATATTAATTACTAATCCAGTAAAAACTAATTATATGAGTAGCAACAAAGATTTTGGAATCACCTTCGATTTACCAAAAAACCAATCCAACGTCATCAAAGTTATTGGTGTTGGAGGAGGAGGTAGTAATGCCATTAATCACATGTTCCAGCAAGGGATTAAAGGTGTTGATTTTGTAATCTGTAATACAGATGCACAAGCACTACAAAATAGTGGTGTTCCCAATAAAATTCAACTTGGGGTTAATTTAACTGAAGGGCTTGGAGCAGGTGCAAACCCAGATATTGGAGAGCAAGCGGCTAAGGAAAGCATGGAGGAAATTAGAAGAATGCTAGATACCAACACTAAAATGGTATTCATAACAGCTGGAATGGGAGGAGGAACTGGAACAGGAGCCGCTCCAGTAATTGCCAGAATTGCTAAAGAAATGGATATCCTTACTGTAGGAATAGTAACCATGCCATTTCAATTTGAGGGTAAAATTAGAATTGCTCAGGCTCAAAAAGGTATAGAAAACTTAAGAGATCATGTTGATTCACTTGTTGTAATTAATAACAATAAACTTCGTGAAGTTTATGGTAATCTTGGCTTTAAAGCTGGATTCTCTAAAGCTGATGAGGTGTTATCAACAGCATCAAGAGGTATTGCTGAGGTAATCACGCATCACTACACTCAAAATATCGATTTACGCGACGCTAAAACAGTATTAAGTAATAGTGGAACTGCAATTATGGGTTCTTCAACAGCATCTGGAACTAATCGTGCAACTGAAGCCATTATGAAGGCGCTGGATTCGCCATTATTGAATGATAATAAAATTACTGGAGCCAAAAACGTATTGTTGCTTATCGTTTCTGGAGCTCAAGAAATTACAATTGATGAAATAGGTGAAATTAACGATCATATTCAAAATGAAGCAGGACATGGCGCCAATATTATTATGGGTGTTGGTGAAGATGAAGAATTACAAGAATCAATTTCTGTTACTATCATTGCCACTGGATTCAATGTAGATCAACAAGATGAAATTTCAAATACAGAAGTAAAAAAGGTTATTCATTCTTTGGAAGATGATCAAATGGAGCAAGACCTATCTAAAGACAGAGATCCTGCCATCATTAGACCTGATATCATTTTAGAAAATAAAGATGAAAAAATAGTTCATAATCTTGATATAGAAGAG
This sequence comes from uncultured Lacinutrix sp., assembly GCA_964598775.1. GTDB lineage: Bacteria > Bacteroidota > Bacteroidia > Flavobacteriales > Flavobacteriaceae > CAJQLB01. The sequence continues at coordinate 15,358 of CAZRDG010000012.1, read as the reverse complement.
GAATTAGAGGAGCAAATAATACCAGAAATGGATTTGATTCCAACTACAGAACTTTTAAGAAACATGAACGTGGTTTATGATGAAGTTTTGGCGAATACCTTAGAAGATGACTTTGTGATTAATGAGGTGACACCAAAAGTTGAGGAGCCAGAAGAAGAGGTTCAAGAAGAACAAATTATGCTCACTTTTGATCTCCCATTATCTAAAAAATCTGTAACAGATGAGAAAAAAGCTGATACCCAAGAAAAGAAAGTGATGTTTAGCTTAGATGATAGTGAAGAAGTAAAAGAAATGCCTGTGAATGATTATATAGAGTTAATCACTGTGACTGAAGCCAATGAAGAAGGTGAAAAACGCTACGCATTGGATGATTATATAACGCTGGAATCTTCAATGAACGAGAAAAAGAAGCAAGAAGATGTATTAGTTAAAACTGAAGAAGAAATTGTTTTTGAAAAGAAAGTAGTAGAGAAAAAGGAAACAGAAACTGAAGCAGAGGAACTCGATCCAATGAATAGTCCAATCTCAGAAATTCTAAAAGAAAGAGCTAATGAGAGACGGAAGAAAATGAAAGAGTTTAATTACAAATTCAACAATTCAAAAATTGATGATATTGAAAAAGTGCCTGCATACAAAAGACAAGGTGTTAATTTAGAGCAAGCACAACATTCATCAGAAACTAATACATCACGATTATCAATAGGCACTGATGATAACGATGATATTCAATTACGAAGTAACAATTCTTTTTTACACGACAACGTAGATTAATAGCAAGTCAAGTTTTTGTGGCACACTTCGTACCCAACCCGAAAAATTCTAATCTATTTTTCGGGTTTTTTGTTGCTTATAACGCACAGTTTTCTGTTCAATAAACTCAGTACTTTTTCCTATCTTCGCAGTTCGACAAAAATCAAATATTATGAGTTTACAACAGGATGTTATGGTAGCAATGAAAACTGCTATGAAAGAAAAAGACCAAACAGCATTAACAGCTTTAAGAGCTGTAAAGTCGGCTATATTGTTGGCTCAGACAGAGTCTGGTGCTAAAGAAGAATTAACCGAAGAACAAGAACTAAAAATATTACAGAAACTCGTAAAACAACGCAAAGACAGCGCAGCTATTTATTTAGAACAAGATCGAAAAGACTTGGCTTTACCTGAAATTGATGAGGCAGAGGTGATTAGCCAGTTTTTACCTGAGGCTTTGAGCGAAGAAGAAATAGAAAAGGTTGTTGTAATGACTATTGAAGAACTAGGAGCTGAAGGTATGAAGGATATGGGAAAGGTAATGGGAGTAGTTAGCAAAGAATTAGCAGGTCAAGCAGATGGAAAAACAATATCAAATATTGTAAGAGCTAAATTGTTATAATAAAAATAAGGCCTCGTAGTTCAACTGGATAGAATATCAGATTTCGGCTCTGAGGGTTGGAGGTTCGAATCCTCTCGAGGTCACGAATACACATTTCAATAAGAAAAAACGCCAAACTTGTTTGAGCGTTTTTTTGTTTGAAATATTATCAAAGAGGAGCTTTGAGGAAAGACGAGCAAAGTGAGTCAATCCCAAGTTGGAAGTTGAGCTTTTAAGAATGGCCAAACTTGTTTGAGCGTTTTTTTGTTTGAAATATTATCAAAGGATTGCTATGAAGAAAGGGGAGCGAAGTGACGTAATCCTCTTGAGTCCACAAGATGAATCCAATTACAATGTTTTTAATTTGTTGGGATTTTATTTTCTTTTAAAATTACTTATTTTCTTGTTTTACTAAAGCTGATCTGAACATTATAATAGAGGTGTAAATGATGACCACGATTACAACCCATTTAAGTGTATCAAGAGGTAATGACTTAACCACAAATGCGGCTATTAAAACAGCAATTGCTCCTGGGATTGCCATGGATATTGATGCTTTTCTATTATATGCACCTTCTTTGATGAACTTGGCAGATGCTGGAGGCATTAAAAAAGCACATGAGCCCATCATTATTGGGAAGGCTACTAATGGAGACATGCCTAAAGCATAAATTAGTGCCATACATGGAGCGTATAAACCTATTCCTACTGTCATTAATGCTCCAAGGACAAAATTTGCACCTACTGCCAATATTAATTTCCAGCCTGTTAAGCCAATAGCTTCTCCACCTCCGTGAATCCATTTCATTTGTCCAGATAGCATAAAAAAGGCAGTAACAAATAGAGCAAATCCCATAATTAATTGAATTTTTCTAACAGGCAACTTAGCAACTATTCCTGCTCCGAGTACTGCACCTAAGGCAGCTGAAACTAACATAGTTAGCAAGGTGATAGGTTCTACTTCTACAATTTTAATAAATATTAATGCTTGTATTAAAACAGGAATTGTATTCGAAACATTTAAAGTCCCTGGAAGTAAACGATCTTCAGTTTGTTTTGTGAATTTTAATAGTGCAGTTTGCGGAGCGAAAGCACCAATGCCTAGAACATCAAAAAAATTTACTACAAAACCTATTAATCCAGTTTTTAAGGTGCTACTTGATTCTAAAACTTTTCGATGCTTGACAATATCTTTAATGAAAACATATGTAAAAAACAGAAATAAAATAATTAAGGTAATCCATATGCCTATTTTCATAATAAAAAAATTCAAAAGTCTTTTAATCCAAAGCTCTTTTAGTTACATACAAACGCCATCCAAAAATTGCCATTTGTAGTTTTGTAGCTTTGCTTAAATCCAATCGCTGCTTTGTGAAACTTGGGAGTATTGTCTTATTGATTTTTGCCAATATTTTGAAAAACTGTTTTTTCATATTTAATTCCCAAGTAATTTGGAATTATTTTGTGTTAGTTCTTTTGTAAAAATAGTAAAACTAATTTAAGAATTAAGTTTTAGTTATTAGAGAATAATGTTGATAATGAGGTCTACAACATTTACTATAAATTTTACTATTGCTATCATAAATTCAATTTTGAGGTTAATAAAAAGTTCTAAATTTTATAATGAAATTGAAATATAGATTTTTGGAATTGTTGTAACCAAACAAAACGCTAAGAAATGATGAAATTAAATACATGTTTGTAAGTCTAAAAACGAATTATATTACATAATTACACGCCTTGTCTTGACTAAAGTTTTAATGTGTAATGTATATATTTAATAAATGTTATAATATATAACAAATGAAGAACGTTTTTTTAATAAATTTTTAAAGTCAAGGCAAAAAACACTCCTAAAAGTACCTTTTTTAGGCATTTCATCTTTTTTGAGTACTAGAAACAAAAAAGAGACTCCTTTTTTTGAAGTCTCTTTTTAACCAATCTAACCTTAAATAAAGGGCTAATCTTTTTTCTTTTTCGTCTTGACAACAATGACACCATTTTTGCCTTTATCACCATATTTTTTAGTGGCTGAATCTCCTTTTAGCACATTAACAGATTCAATAGTGTCAGTGTCCAGTTTTTCAAACTCTTTTTTATTGACTTCTTTATCATCAATTATAAATAATGCTTGGTCATTGTCTCCACTAATAAAGATTTTGTTTTTTCCTTTTCCAATGGTTTGAAAAGCAATAATATCGTCACTATCGTTCTGCCAAAGAGAATTCCCTGAAGACTCAATAATGACTTCCCCTTCCTTGTCGTCTGACCAAAGGGTACTTCCAGTTGATTTGATAATAACTTTACCGTCTTTATGATTGTCACTATGAATAAAAATGTTACCGTCTTTATTTTCAGACTGAATAACGACATTTCCTTTTAACTTAAAGTGATTGCCATCTGATTCTAAGGTGTCAGCTTTAATGATGTCGTATATTTTCCCTTTTTCTCCTTTTAATTCAAATACTTTTCCGTCGTTATCATCAGAAATAATAAATGTATTTTTGCCATTAGTGGCTTTTTTTAGCTCGTGAACTTTGCCACCACTTTTAATAATGATTTTGCCGTTTTCTTCTATAACTTCATGGTCGCCACTATGCTTTTCGTCATTGGTGTAAACAAAAACATTATTTCCTTTTCCAGATTTTTTAATTGTAAATACTCCATCTTCGTGAACATACCCATAGTCTTTATCATGTAATAGATGGTCAGAGTTCCCAATTGATATGGAATCATCCTTTGCGTTGTAGGTGATTTTTACGGTTTTGATTGCCGAATCATTATCAATAGAGAAATTGGCATTTGAGTTTTTTGATTTTGCATCAATTTTTAATGCAGTTATTTTATTGTCACTATTGCGCTTGACTCCTTTAATTTTCAAAGTTATGCCATGAGACTTTAATTTTGTAGTCACTTCATCGAGTTGAGCATCAGTAAAGGTGTTTTCAATAAAATAAGTAACAATGTCTTGCTTTGATGCTTTATTTAAACCTTGTGAATCTTTATTGGCTAAAATTTTAGTAGCATTGGGGTTGGTGATATTTGAATTTGTTTCAACAATAGAGGACTCAAGTTCATTAAGGTCTAAAACCGTATTACTGGTATTGTTAGTCGCCTCTTTATTAATGTAAATTTCTTTTGTATTAAAACTCATTAGAAAAACAGCTAAGGCTGGAAGTATTAATAAAAATTTTAATTGATTTCTGTTGTTTGATCTGTTTTTGTGTAACATAACGATTCGTTTTTTGATTAATGAATTGTAAAAATTATTGGTTAACACCAATTGATAATTTGGAACACTTGTTTTTAATAACAAATGCTGATAGCTTTTTTTGCAATTTGAAACGGCTTCGGCATTTTTGTCTGCAATGAATTCTAAATTTTGACGCAAATCTTTTTTGTACAACCATATAAATGGATTGAACCAAAGTAAGATACTCGTCAATTCAACTAATAAAATATCAATGGAATGCAATTGCTGAGCGTGCACTTTTTCATGTGTTATTATTTGATCCAATTCTCGAGCATTAAACTGTTTTGGATTAAATACAATCCAATTGAAAAATGAAAAAGGTGATAAAGCCTTTCTTGTAATGACATATATGTATGATGCTACGCGTTGTTTGGTGCTATTTAGGTACAATAAAACCAGTGAACTGAATTGAATTAAAAAGCGACCTATGAAAAACAACACGCCAATTACATATATATAAGTAATAATTGTTGTCAAACTAATAGAATTGTCTGCGACTATTGATTGTGAGTTGGTTTCATTAATTACATAAGCATTTTGAGTAATAATAGGTTCAACTTCAATATATTTTGGAATTACTATTAGAGGTAAAATAAAAGCTCCTATTAAACCTATGAATAGAAAATATCTATTAGATTCAAAAAATGTTTCACGGTTTAAAAACAACTTATAGCATGTGTAAAATAAGATAAGGATGGCGCTTACTTTTATTAAATATTCCATGGTTATTTATTGTTTTCAATGAGATTAATAATTTCTTTTAGTTCTTCAACACTAATTTTTTCTTCTTTGGCAAAAAAGGAAACTACATTTTTGTAAGAGCTATTAAAATAATTATCAATGGCTGTGTTGAAAAAACGCTTTCTGTAATCTTCCTTTTTTACGATTGGGAAATATTGATGCGTCTTACCGTAAGCTGTATAACTTACATAGCCTTTATCTTCCAGGTTTCTAACTATGGTTGATAAAGTATTGTAATGTGGCTTATCTTCTGTGATTTCAGCAAGAATGTCTTTTACAAAAGCTTTTTCAAGCTTCCATAATATTTGCATGATTTCTTCTTCTTTGTTTGTGAGTTTAAGCATAATTTTGATTGAATTTCATAATAGTTCAAATGTATAACTAATTTTGTAGTTATGCAACTGTAAATATAGTTATTTAACGAAAAATTTAGTTTTTATTGTGATATATTAAGAAAACGTGCTTATTAATTCCATTAGAATTAATTCTTTATATATTCGCAAAAAATAGATTTAATGAGCTTTGTATTCGTTATCCTCGGATTTATTCTTCTTGTCATTGGAGGTGAATTTTTGGTTAGATCATCTGTTGCACTTTCTTTTAAATTAAGTATCTCAAAGTTTGTTATTGGAATGACAGTGGTATCTTTTGCAACGTCAGTTCCAGAGTTATTGGTAAGTCTTAATGCTGCACTTTCAGGTTCTCCTGCAATTGCTATTAATAATGTAGTTGGATCCAATATTGCTAATATTGGGTTGGTCCTTGGTATAACAGCTATTGTTGGTAGTATTTCTGTTTCAAAAACATTTTACAGGTTGAATTGGCCAGTTATGATGCTTTTTTCAATCGTATTATATTACTTCCTTTATAATGATAATCAGTTGGTGTTTTGGGAAGGCTTATTTTTGTTTGCTGGCTTAATAGGATTTATCTACATATTATTGAGACAAGCTAAAAAAGACATTTATGTTGAAGAAGTTGATGAAACCCTTGCCATAGTTTCTTTTTTCAAAATAGGTATGTGGTTGTTCATTGGTGGAGTTGCACTTTATTTTGGGTCAGAATGGTTAGTTAGAGGAGCTATAGATGTGGCAAAAGTATTGGGAGTAAGCGAAGCTGTAATTTCGGTATCTGTTATTGCTATTGGAACCAGCGTTCCAGAATTAGCAGCTTCTGTTATTGCGGCAGCGAAAAAGGAGAAAGCTATTTCTCTTGGAAATCTAATTGGTTCAAACATTTTCAATATTGGTTCTGTTCTAGGTCTTACATCTATGATTAAAACCATTCCAGTGACAGAACCTGAAATTCTTACTCGAGATATTTTCTGGATGATTGCCTTTGCAGCTGTATTAATTCCCCTCGTTTTAATTCCAAAACAACATGAAATAACCAGGTCAAATGGATTTTTTCTCATTTTAGGTTATGGAATATTCATATTTTTAGTCTTCACCTAGTCAAATTATAGGTTATTAACCGCATTTGATGAAATTGTTTATAATTAACCCTATATTTTTTAGGGTTCAAATTCAATTATTATACTTTTTTCATACATTTGCCCTTTAAATTTTAATAATTCAAAATAATTAGTATGTCAACCTTAAGATTTCACGCAATTAAAGAAACGTTAACTCGTAAGCCATTAAAAATTGAAGAAAACGAACGTCGTTCATCAATTTTTGGTCGTAATGTTTTTAATGAAGCTACTATGAGACAGTATTTAACTAAAGAAGCTTATAATAGCGTGGTAGATGCTGTTGAAAATGGCTCTAAAATTGAACGATCAGTTGCAGATCATATTTCAACTGGAATGAAAGAATGGGCAATTTCAAAAGGTGTTACACATTACACGCATTGGTTTCAACCATTAACTGGAGCGACTGCTGAAAAGCATGATGCCTTTTTTGAAACTATCGGAAATGGTTTAGCTATTGAAAAATTTGGTGGAGGACAGTTAGTACAACAAGAACCAGATGCCTCTTCATTTCCAAATGGAGGTATTAGAAATACATTTGAAGCTCGTGGCTATACAGCTTGGGACCCAACTTCTCCAGCATTTATTTATGAAACAACATTGTGTATCCCTACTGTGTTTGTAGCTTATACAGGCGAAGCATTGGATTATAAAACCCCTTTGTTAAGAGCGTTGCAAGCTGTTGATAATGCTGCTGTATCTGTGGCAAAATACTTTGATAAAAACGTTAAAAAAGTAAATGCATCTTTAGGTTGGGAGCAAGAATATTTTTTAGTTGATAGTGCTTTGGTAGCAGCTCGTCCAGACATTACTTTGACGGGACGTACTTTATTAGGCCATTCACCTGCTAAAGGGCAACAGTTAGATGATCATTATTTTGGAACAATTCCTAATCGTGCGATGTCATTTATGCGCGATCTTGAAAATGAATGTATGCTTTTAGGAATTCCAGTCAAAACAAGACATAACGAAGTGGCTCCAAACCAGTTTGAATTAGCGCCAATTTATGATGAAGCTAATTTAGCAGTTGACCATAATTCATTATTAATGGATGTTATGGATAAAATTGCTGAACGTCATAATTTTAAAGTATTATTTCACGAAAAACCTTTTGCTGGAGTGAACGGATCAGGGAAGCATAATAACTGGAGTTTAGGGACCAATACAGGAGTTAATTTATTGAGTCCTGGAAAGACACCAATGAGTAATTTACAGTTTTTAACTTTCTTTATCAATACAATTAAGGCTGTGCACGAGTACGAAGAATTACTTAGAGCTTCAATAGCAAGTGCAAGTAATGATCATCGTTTGGGTGCAAATGAAGCACCACCAGCAATTATTTCAGTATTTATAGGTGAGCAATTAACACGAGTTTTAAATGATCTTGAAAGTGTAACTAAAGGTAAGTTATCACCTGAAGAAAAAACAGACTTAAAATTAAATGTTGTTGGTAAAATACCAGAAATACTTTTAGATAATACCGATAGAAATAGGACCTCTCCTTTTGCATTTACTGGTAATAAATTTGAATTTAGAGCGGTTGGTTCTACAGCTAACTGTGCAAATCCAATGACTGTGCTTAACTCAATTGTTGCAAAACAATTGATAGATTTTAAAGCTGAGGTTGATGCTTTGATTGAGAAAAAAGATATGAAAAAGGATGACGCTATTTTTAATGTGTTAAGAGAATACATTAAAACATCAAAAAACATCCTATTTGAAGGAAATGGTTATAGTGATGAGTGGGAAAAAGAGGCGAAGAAACGTGGATTAAGTAATAATAAAACTACTCCAGAAGCTTTAAAAGCCAGAGTTGCCAAGAAAACCATTAGCTTATTTGAAGAGCTAGGTGTTATGAATAAAGTCGAGATTGAAGCGCGCTACGAAATTGAAGTCGAAGAATACACCTTGAGAATTCAAATAGAAGGACGCGTTTTAGGTGATATAGCAAGAAATCACGTGGTTCCAACTGCCGTTAGATATCAAAATATTTTGATTGAAAACGTGAATGGATTAAAGAACATATATGGTAAAGACTTTAAGAAATATGCGAAAGAGCAATTGGAGTTAATTCAAGAAATCTCAAGTCATATTGAAGCCATAAATTCTGGAGTTACTAAAATGACGAATGAGCGTAAAAAGGCAAATACGATTGAAAATTCTGAGAAAAAAGCTGAAGCTTATTGCAATAAAGTAAAACCTCTATTCGATGTGATTCGTTACAGCTGTGATAAATTAGAGCTGTTAATTGACGATGAACTTTGGCCATTAACTAAATACAGAGAATTACTTTTTACTAAGTAGTTAGTCATAAAATTTTAAAAGCCTCAGAAATGAGGTTTTTTTATGAATTTACTGTAAAATGTAGCTTAATTCTTTCTTTTTTGTTGCCATTCATCGATGGTTTATCATAAAATTTTTAGTATTTCAGCTAATTATTTTCACAGCTTATCGAAATTATGGTACAATTAGCACTAGTACCAATCTTGATGGTAAAACCACACCTTTTTTTTATTAAATTTGTAATGCTATTAATCTATATTTTTAAAAATGAAGAAGTTACTACTAAGTGTTGCTGCTTTGATGTTTGCGACCCTTTTATTTTCTCTTGGAGATTCTAATGATGAAAATAAGAAAGTTTCTCAAGATAATCCTACTGTGGTTGTAAATGATATTGATTTAGCATCTTAATTTGAGATACTAATTTAATCAGCAATAAAATTTCACAAAACCTCAAGCTTTGTTTTTAGTAAAACATGCTTGAGGTTTTTTGTTCAGTCAATTCCTTTATAGTAATAAACGATATTTTTTACGTATTTCTTTTGCTCGTTCTATTCATTTATTATATTCGCAAACCCTTAAATCTTATGTGAATACGAGTTGCCTGCTTGATTAATAGCATATGATAATGGGTGTAACATCGATCCAACGGATTCTTTTTGTTTCTATATTTTTTGTTTTTGGAGGTTTTTCATTTGCCCAAAAACAGGATACTTTATCTGTTAAATCATTAAAACTTTCTAGATTTGGAAATGAAATTAGAGGGAAGAATGCACTGTCTTTAGGTGTCGGAACTTCTATTATGAATGGAGATTTAGCAAATCCAATGTTTGAAATTTACAGCCATGTTGGTTATAAGCGATTCTTAGGTTCAGCAGTCGCAATCCATTTGGGATATCATAAATTTAATTTAGCTTTTGAGGATAATTTTAACGAAGGGTTTATGTCTTTCGATTTAAATTTTGAATTGTACATCTCTCCTCATCAAACGTTTACACCATTTATTTTTGCTGGTGGAGGTTATCATGCAACTAATTATTTTGAAACTACAGAATCAAAAATTCAAGGAGGTGTTGGTTTTGAGTATTTAATGACTGAACGCATAGGTTTAAAACTATTTGGAGACTACAACTATATGTTTAATGATGAAATCGAAGGAGTGGTCTTTGGAGATTCAAACGATACTTATTGGAGAATTGCACTTGGATTAAACATCTATTTTGGTAACTATTTACCAAATAGACAGGCTAATAAAATACCAACAGTTATTAATTCAAATCTACTGGCAGATGATTATTAATAATTAATTACAATACGTACTTTTGCACACGATAACTAAGTAATACAGATGAGCAACGAAGTAAGCAAAAGATATGCACAACGTGGCGTTTCGGCCTCAAAGGAAGATGTGCACAATGCAATAAAGAACATTGATAAAGGACTCTTTCCTAAAGCATTTTGTAAAATAGTTCCAGATTACTTAACTAATCATGAAGATTATTGCTTGATCATGCACGCTGATGGAGCTGGCACAAAGTCATCACTTGCTTATATGTACTGGAAAGAAACTGGAGATATTTCAGTTTGGAAAGGCATTGCGCAAGACGCATTAATAATGAATATTGATGATCTTTTGTGTGTTGGAGCTACAGATAATATCATGTTGTCTTCAACTATCGGAAGAAATAAAAATCTCATTCCTGGTGATGTTATTTCTGCAATCATAAACGGAACGGAAGAGCTTATTCAAGATTTAAAATCTTTTGGAGTAACCATTCATTCCACAGGTGGAGAAACGGCTGATGTTGGTGATTTGGTAAGAACGATTATTGTAGATTCTACAGTGACTGCTAGAATGAAGCGCAAAGACGTCATTGATAATGCCAATATTAAAGCAGGAGACGTTATAGTAGGATTGGAAAGTTTTGGTCAGGCCTCTTATGAAAAAGGATATAATGGAGGTATGGGAAGTAATGGTTTAACGTCTGCTCGTCATGATGTGTTTCATAATTATTTAGCATCAACATATCCTGAAAGTTTTGATGCATCTGTACCAAAAGAATTGGTGTATTCTGGCCAAATGAAGTTGACTGATAAGGTTGAAAACTCTCCTATTGATGCTGGGAAATTAGTATTATCACCAACAAGAACCTATGCGCCAATAATTAAAAGTATACTTTCAAAATATAATAGTAAGGACGTCCATGGCATGGTACATTGCAGTGGAGGAGCTCAAACAAAAATTCTTCATTTTATTGACAATCTTCACATTGTAAAAGATAATATGTTTCCAATTCCACCCTTGTTTAAACTAATTCAAGAGCAATCAAAAACAGATTGGAAGGAGATGTATCAAGTTTTTAACTGTGGGCATCGCATGGAATTGTATGTGTCTCCAAATATCGCAGAAGACATCATATCTATTTCAAAATCGTTTAACGTTGATGCTCAGATCATTGGTCGCGTTGAGACAAGTAATTCAAAAAAACTTACAATAAAAAGCCAATTTGGCGTTTTTAACTATTAAACCGCTTAAAATTACATAATATGTTTTCTAGATTTTCCGAAAAGCATAGTATAATAATTATGCTTGTTGTGTCTTCATTTTCTTTCGCTAACAACATTCACATAAAATCTAACGATAGTACCAATATGGTTGCAGACAGCCTGCGTGCAGGCTGGAAAGCTTATAACAGAGCTAGTCTTGATATTAGTGAAGTAGCTTTTGTGAATTGGAACGCTGGTGGATCAAACTCAATTTCAGGTCTTTTTGGAATGGAGTCAGGACGAAGCTATAAAAAAGGGCATATGGTCTGGGAGAACAGGGTTGTTGCGAGAATGGGACTTAATAAACAGCAAGAACAGAGTCTTAGAAAAACTGACGATTTATTAGAGCTCAGCTCTAGATTTGGTTTTAGAAAAGACACGTTGACCAATTGGTATTATTCTGCAAATTTTAGTTTTAAAACCCAATTTGCTAATGGTTTTAATTATGCAAATAGTGATAGTAAGCCTATTTCTAGTTTTATGGCTCCTGCATATTTGTTTTTGGGAGTAGGAACGGTTTATGGTGAACATATTGAAGAGTTTTCAGCGTATATGTCTCCCATGACACTGAAGTCTACTTTTGTTTTAGATCAAAATTTGGCTAATGCTGGATCATTTGGTGTTACGCCTGCTGAATTCGATGACGAAGGTAACATCATTTCTGAGGGCAAAAAGTATAGAAGAGAATTTGGTATTTTGTTAACTAGCGGTTACGAATCAGAAATTATGGAAAACATTTCAGTAAGAAATGAATTAAGCCTTTACACGGATTACTTAAATGATTTTGGGAATTTCGATGTCGATTGGCAAGTGAATTTCAGATTTATAGTAAATGACTTTATTAAAGCCTCTTTAGGTTCACATATAAAGTATGATAATGATATTAAAATCATTAATGAAAATACAGAAACTGAGGAGGACGAAATTTCAGGTGCAAAAGTGCAATGGAAACAACTTTTAGGTCTTGGAGTTTCAATTGACTTTTAAAGCTTCTGGAAATACATTGGGATCAAAATCCCAAAGCAAAGGCAATAAGTAATATGTAATAAGCGTAATTAATATGACGCTTATTATGTTCATTAATATGCCTGTTCTCAACATATCAGGAATTTTCAAATAGCCTGAACCAAATACAATGGCATTTGGAGGTGTGGCAACTGGCAGCATGAAAGCACAAGATGCCGCAACGGTAATTCCAACCATCAGTGTAAAAGGATGCACATCTAAAACCAAAGCGATAGGAGCAATCACTGGGAGCAACATCGCTGTTGTGGCTAAGTTTGAGGTAATTTCAGTTAGGAAGTTAACGGCTAGAACCATTACAAACAGTAATGCAAATAATGGAAGATTATCAAATTGAGTTATTTGAGTTCCAATCCATTCGGCTAATCCACTGGATTTAAAACCTTCTGCTAGTGCTAATCCACCACCAAAAAGCAATAAAATTCCCCAAGGTAATTTGACAGCACTTTCCCAATTAATAATCTTTTTTTCTTTCCTATTTTTGGTTGGAAGAATAAACAAAATGGTTGCACTTGCCATAGCAATAATAGTATCGTCAATTGCAGGAATAAGTTTTGAAAACAAAAATTCACGTGTTATCCATAAAAAGGCAGTAACGCAAAAAACAACTAAAACGGTTTTTTCTTCATAGCTCACTTTTCCTAAGTTTTTAAGTAATCGTTTTATTTCAGCTTTACCACCAGGAAAATCTTTTTGGGTGAACTTAAATGCAATTGTCGTTAAGTATTTCCAGCAGATAAATAGCAGTAATATAGAAATTGGTAAGCCATAAATGATCCATTTGGAAAATGTCATTTCAATGTTGTATTGTTCTTCCAAAATACCAGCAAAAATCAAATTTGGAGGTGTTCCAATTAAGGTTGCAATTCCACCAATAGAAGCACTATAAGCTATGGCTAGCATTAAAGCTTTACCAAAAATTTCGTTTTCATCTTCTTTAGTGTCTGGATTATCTTTGAGTTGAAAAATTATTGCCATTCCAATAGGAAGCATCATAACGGTTGTGGCTGTGTTTGAAATCCACATGCTTAAAAACGCTGTAGCAACCATAAAACCTAATATGATTTTACTAACACTAGTACCAATTAGGTTGATAACTGTAAGGGCAATGCGCTTGTGTAAATTCCATTTTTCAATGGCAATAGCTAGTGTAAAACCACCAATGTAAAGAAACACGTATTTGTGTCCGAACGCGGCAGTTGTTGTGCTCAATTCCATAGCTCCAGTTGTTGGAAATAAAATAATAGGAAGCATTGCCGTAACTGCAATTGGTACAACCTCAAGAATCCACCAAACAGCTACCCAAAGGGTCGTCGCTAGTACAGCTACACCTTCAGGAGAAAGGCCTTCAGGGTTAAAAAAAAGTAATGTTAAAGTAAATAACAAAGGACCTAAAATACGTCCGAATTGTTTTAAGATTTTGTTTCGCATTGGTTAGTTATGTTCATGCAAAATACAATTTTCTTCAATACGATTTAAGTTAAGCTACCTTGACTTAAATATTTGTAGTCTTCCAACTCTAAAAGATTATCAATTAGTTTGGTTGCGCCATTTTTTAGTAAATAGATGTTGTCTGACGATTCAATAATATTATTGTAAAAATGATCGGTAATAATAATGGCTTTATTAACTTTTTCTTCATCAATAATGGTACTTATTTTTTCAATATGTAAAGGTGCTAAATGCGAAAAAGGCTCGTCTAACAAGATTATTTTACTTGGACTTTTTAGAACGATATAGGTTTCAACTAACCTAACTTGACCTCCTGACAATTGCTTTGATTTAAAGGGTTCACAAAGTTTAAATTCTTCGAAAATGGTTATAAATTCTTGCCATTCTACGTCATACAATTTGAAAATATGTTTCAACGAAAGATTCTTAGGAATCAAAACATGTTGAGGTAAATACTTAACTAAATTGGTTTGGAATAACGGCTTTAAAATTGGAGAATTGTCAATGCGAATCAGTTTATATTTTGGTTTTAACGACCCAAATATAATTTGTAACAAACAACTTTTTCCGCAGCCATTACTACCTAAAATACCTGTAACTTTTCCAGTTTCAGCTTTTAGGTAAATGCCATTTAAAATTGTTTTGTTTTTAAAGTAAAGTTCTACATTGTCAATTTCTAAAATCACGTTATATATATTCTTTTATAAGTATAAGATAGCCTATAGTTATAAAAATATCAATAAAATACATCACTGAAAACAATTTAATCGATGAAATACCAAGATTATTATAAAAGATCAATTTTCGTTTGGCATTGGTTTCATTCACAAAATACCAAACAAAAATAGTGAGCATTAATTTGGTTACCACTGCAGGAACAATATATGGGTTTACAATTGTTATCGCAATATTTACCAAAAACGACCAAATTACAAACGGTTTGTAAAATGCAAGTATAGTCAGGAGTTTTTGCATATAGTACCTTTAACGCAGTTAAGGCGGAATTATTTTTGATTGTTAATATGTTGGAATAGTATACTATTAACAATTCATAAATTATCGTATTTTTGCCACACAATTTTAGACTGTAGATGTTAGATAAGATAAGAATAGTAAAGCAACGATTTGATGAGATTAATGATTTGATCATTCAACCAGATGTGATCTCTGACCAGAAGCGTTATATACAATTGAACAAGGAATATAAAGACCTTAAAAAGATTGTAGATAAGGGGCTTGT
>CAZRDG010000011.1:0-19667 GCA_964598775.1 uncultured Lacinutrix sp. | reverse complement strand
CAAAATAAGTTTGAACTTGGTCTTAATATTTTCACAGAACAATATGATTATAAATCTGGAGCCACAAACCCAGACGTACCTTTAAATTTGAAAGCCAATAAATTTTTAGTTAAAGGTATTTATGATTATAATAACTTAGACTATTACTATCAATATGTAACAGGGTTTCGCAGCTTGTTAAATATTCAGTATGTAAATTCAAGTACAGATTTGCTTCCTAATTTTGTGATTGGTTGGAATGATTTTCATTTGTATAAACGATTAGGAAAATCAGGTAATTGGGCAAGCCGATTACGTTTAGGTTTATCAAGTAATAATGATACACCTTTTGCGCCTTTTTCGGTTGATAATAACATCAATATTAGAGGCGTTGGTAATACAATTGACAGAGGAACAGGATCCATAGTACTCAATACAGAGTACAGACATACCTTATATGAAAAGAACTGGTTTGTAATGCAAGGCAATGTATTTTTGGATTCTGGAACTTGGCGAAATCCAGGAGGAGATTTAAGTGATTTTACAAATGCCGACAATGTAAAAGTGTACTCTGGATTAGGCTTGCGTTTTATTCATAAAAAAATCTTCAACGCTATTTTTAGAATTGATTATGGCTTCGGAATATCTAAAAACGGGACACAAGGTTTAGTGTTTGGAATTGGACAATATTTTTAAGCAATATACTTCTTGTAATAGTTATGCAAATCTTCTGCAGAAGCACCTAACCACTTTTTCACATAAATTGCCCAAAAGTGATATTGCAATTTCCAAATACCATGTTTTTCATAACGTCTTGCTGAAGTTCGAAGCTTTTTGTTAATAACCTTAAACTGCTCACGACTATAAAGTTCGTTAATTAAAATATTGTCTTCATAAATAATATAGCTTTCATCAAATCCGCCAATATCATCAAAAAGATCCTTAGTAATAAACTGACTTTGATCACCTCCTCTGCACGCTCTCCAATGAAATTGCGTAAGCCAACTTGCTAATCGAAGCCACCAATGTGAATGGTCAAACTGTAATCTAAAACAACCTGCAAGATGACCATTTTCAACTTCGTTAATGATGTGTTGGTCAAAATCTTTAGGAGGAAAAGAATCGGCATGTAAGAAGTATAGAATACTTCCTGTAGCAACTTTAGAGCCTGTATTCATTTGTTTGGCTCTGCCTTTTTCAGAGTTTAATACAACAATTGCTGTCTCCTCGAGCGCAGTCGATAGGTTAATAGGTCTCGACTGCGCTCGACCTGACACTATCTCTAAAGAACCATCAGTACTTCCACCATCAACAACAATAATTTCTGCAATGTTTTGCTTTGTAGAATGTTCAATTAGGTGATTAAGCAGTTTTTCAATGGTTTCTGCTTCATTAAGAATTGGAATAATGATTGAAATTTTAGTCATTCAAAGCCCAATTGTAATCTTTGTATCGCTTTTTGGCGTTTGGTGAAATGTTGACTTCTGTATATAGGTTTAAGAAGTCAATCAAGCTTCCATTTTTGGTAAAGTCTTTAGAAAACCAATCGAATATTTTTGAAATCGTAATACTGTTTTCTGAAATTTCATTACGGTTCTTATCTGCTAAAAATTCCTTTGTGGCTTTAGTTAATTGCTGGTCTAGCTTCTCTGCAGTAAAGGCTTCATTCTGCAATTTAGGACAAGAATACGAAGCACACACAATAGCAAAATGGATACGAGGTTCGTTCATGTTGCGTAAAATTTCATGTTCTATTTCATCTAAGTTATAGTTGTTTTTACCAAATTCCCATAAACGTTGTTTCCAAGGATTATTAATGTCTTTGATGCTTTTAACAGGATAATTTCTAAGAATTAAATCAATAGTTAAGGCGTTATATGCATTAATCCAGAAGGCTAAATGGTCATCTTTAGAAAGAGTTTGAAAATTATCATCTACCGAAACCTTACTTAAAATAGATATATATCCAAGCAATTTTCCGTGATCTTTTTTAAACGATTTATAATCAACATCACCTTGTTCTGTAACGTGTTTTTTTAATAGTTCGTCCCATAAAAAATGAATTGGACCACTTTTCTTTGAAAGTTCCTGATGAAACCCTTTATTATTAATTGTTGTAGTTTGAGCACTACTGTTTATAACTACTAATAAGAGTACTAATAAAACTAAAGGCTTTTTCATTGTTTTTTAGATAATGGATACATTTCCTGTCCTATAAAATCTTTTGGGAAATTTTCATCACCATCAAAACCTAGTTCAATGTCTCTTCCGTTATGCGGAATGTAATCGGTTTTAAAAAGGTAATCCCAAAGACTTAATGTCAGTCCGAAATTTGCTCCATACCTTACATGTTCAGGTAATTTTTTGGCATGATGCCAAATGTGCATTTTAGGATTGTTAAATATGTATTTTAAAAATCCGTAATCCCAACCCAAATTCGCATGATTTAAATGTCCAACAACTATGGCAAAGAAATGTACAATGGCAACCTGTTGCGCATCAAAGCCACCAATGATGGCAATAGGAATATAAAGAAGTGATTTATATACTATAGGTTCCATCCAATGATAACGCAAATGTGCAGCGAATCCCATTTCTTTAACGCTATGATGCACTTTATGGAAATTCCATAAGAAATTGGAACGATGTAATAATCTATGTGTATTCCATTGCACAAAGTCACTTACCACAAAGAAAATAAGTAAGCCTAACCAAAGCGGTAAATTATTAACGTCAAACAATTGAAAACTAGAAATAGATAGACCAACAATACCTAATATGTCATCAAATAGTTTTGAAGCTGTATTTGACAACGCTATGAGTACAATTAAGTTCAATAAAAAGAAATTAAAGAACATATAAAAGGTGTCTAGCCAAAAATCTTTTCTAAACAAAGCTTGATTTTTGCGCCATGGAAATGCGATTTCAAGTAACCAAACAAGGAGTGAAATGCCTATTAAGCCATAAAAATAATTATCCCAATGGTTGATAGTAATTATTTCGTTTTTTAAATAATTCCAATAACCAGAATAGGAGTTTTTTATGAGTTCTAAATAATCATTCATACATTGTAAAGATACAATTAAGCTACAAAAGTTGTACCTTTTTTGAATTGTAAAAACAAATTCTGAAATAGAAAAAATCTTTAATGAGATTTTTTTTCAATCAAAAATGTAACCTTTTAATATTTGTGTGGTCTTCATTGCAAACCACCAGCAAAAAAGAATTGAAACAGCTAACCGACGAACAATTAATGCACGATGTGGCTAAAGGTAATTTGGATGCAATGACCTTTATTTTTGAGCGCTATCATTTGAGAATATATAATTTTTTGTTCCAAATGACCAGAGATAAAGATGCTGCTGAAGATTTAACTCAGAATGTGTTTTATAAAGCCATTCGATATAAATCATCATATCAAGGAGGTCAATTTGCATCGTGGATTTTTAAAATAGCCAGAAACTTATTTTCTGATTATTATCAAAATCAAAAACGGATTCAGCATAATGTAGTTATTGAAAGAATTGCTGATGAAGATTTAGACATGTCTGTAGATAAAACAGAAGATGTTGCACATTTACAAATTGCATTAAAGAGTTTAAAAGTAGAAGAACGCGAACTCATTGTGATGAATAGATTACAAGGCATGAAATATGACAAAATAGCCGAAATTACTGGAAGTAGTGAAGGTGCAGTGAAGGTTAAAGTTCACAGAATAATTAAAAAATTAAGAAACGTTTATTTTGAAACCATATAGTTATGGAATGTAAAGATGTAGAATATAGTATTGTAGATTTTATTGATAAGCAATTATCACTAGAACAAGAAGAGCAGATTAATAATCACATTGCTGGTTGTAGTGAATGTAAACTTAGTCATGATGAAACAGTGGTTCTGATGCGTGACTTTGAAAATGAAAAAGTTGAAACACCGAGCTCGAATTTAAGATCTAGCTTCTACAAGATGTTAGAAGAAGAAAAACAATTACAAGGAACAAAAGTGGTTCAATTGCAACCAAAATCTGGTTTCAATTATAAGTATGCTTTTCAAATTGCAGCGTCATTTTTATTGTTATTTCTAGGGTATTTTACAGGAACCTTTACAACCAAAAAAGATGCTAGTGAAGAAATCGCAGCATTAAAAACCCAAACCATCGAGTTAAAGGAAAATATGATGTTGGCAATGATGGATAATACATCGGCAAGCAAGCGAATTCAAGCTGTAAATTATTCAGAGGAATTTGAGCAACCTGATGAAAAAATCACAAACGCTCTTATAGATAGAATGCATTATGATACCAATATAAATGTGCGACTTGCTGCAGCAGAAGCACTATCCAAGTACTCAGAAAGTGAATCCGTAAAAAAGGCCTTTATTGATGCATTGAGTACTGAAAAAGATCCAAGTTTACAGATTGCAATTATTCAATTTTTGGTACAAACTCAGGAAAAAAGAGCACTCGATTCAATGCAAAAATTATTGGATCAACCTGAAACGCCAGATTATGTAAAAGCTGAAGTAAGCAGCGGAATGTCACAAATTATTTAAATTTTAAAAAAAGATTACATCAATCAATTTATGAACAATTAAAAACAAGAACATGAAAAAAATAATCACATTAATCGTGCTTTGTATTGCAAGCCATAGTCTAATGCAAGCACAAGAAAACTTTAAACAATCATTAAGCGGAATAAAACACGTTAAAATTGATATGGATGCCAAAATCAATCTGGTTGCAGGAAGTGGAAACGAGCTTATTATATCGGAGAATAAAAATAATAATCAAAATAATGATTGGGGTTCTGATGAGGATAAGCAAAAAAAGCAAGACAAAATGAAAGGAATGAAAGCTGTGTATGCTGGAGGAGTGGATAATACAGGCTTTGGATTATCCGTTGAAAAGGATGGAGAAACTTTGAAAATTAGAGATTTGAAATCATGGATGCAACGTGGTAATGTTACCATTACCTTACCTAAAACCATGAACGTAGCATTAGATTGTGGTAATCTGGGCAAAGCAGATGTTGAAGGATTTTCGTCTGAAATTGAAGTTAATGCCAATGTTGGATACATAAATCTAACTAATGTTACAGGTCCTGTAACAGCTCACACAAGTACTGGAGCTATCACTGTGAAGTTTTCTAACGTCAATCAAAGTAGTCCAATCAGTATTACTTCGTCAACAGGTGATGTTGATGTGAGTTTGCCAACGAGTACTAAAGCTAATCTTGAATTGAACTCAACAATGGGAACCATTTATACGGATTTTGATTTAGAAATCCCTAGAAAAGATGGTATGAAACGAATAGGAGCTGTTAGAAAAATAGAAGCTCAACTCAACAATGGTGGCGTGAATATTTCCTTGAGATCATCTACTGGAAATGTGTATTTAAGAAAATCTAATAATTAAAACTATGAAACCTTTAATTATAGGGATAATATTGATGTTTACTGTAACCATTACAGCGCAACGTCAAGTTGAAAAATCAATGACAATCTCAAGTGGACAAGATCTGTTTTTAAACTTTAAATTTGCTGAAAATATTAAGATTGAACAATGGAATAAAAATGAAGTTTTGGCCAAGGTTAGCGTAAATATTGATGATGGTGAAGGGAATGAGTTTTTTAGTTTAGAAACCGAAACCATTGGAGAAACAGTAGAAATGCGCTCAGAATTTGGGGATTATTTTAAAAACAAATGGTCTGATAAAAACAGAAAAAACAATTATTATAACAATACAACTACTGATATAGTCTATACAGTATATGTTCCCATGAATGTTAACTTAAAAATTAAGAGCATTTCGGGTAATGTTGAAACAAATAGTTTTAAGGGTAATCTAAAGACAGACTTAGTTGCTGGAGACGTTACAATAAAAAGTTATGATGGTGAATTATGGTTAAAAACTGTAAGTGGAGATTTAGATGTAACTATGCAAAATGCTGATATTAATGTTAAGACCTTGACAGGTACCATTTATTCTAATATTGATATGGATAAAAATGGAGATGGAAAACAATCTTCTGGACATAACAGGATTCAAACGAAGATTAATAAAGGAGGAAAATTAGTGAAAATGGAAACCGTCTCAGGCGATATATTTTTGCGAAAGAGTTAATCATTTAAACAAAAAAGGAGCTTTTTTAAAAGCTCCTTTTTTGTTTTAGCAGCAACCTCCACCATCATAATGGTAAGTTGATTCGCTAATAAAAATATCATCACGATTTAGTGAAGCCAAGGCTCCTGCCGTTTTATCACAAATAGCTAAGGGTTGATTTTTTAATAAAATATGTCCAGCATTATCATCAATAAAATCATCATCACCAAAATAAATCGCTGCTTTTCCGGTAAACACGCAAGGTCCATCGCTTGGCATTGGATCTTTTATGGCGGCAACTTCAATCGATTCAATATAAATTAATTCATCAGTCGCATAATGCTTTGGATCTAAAATTCGGTAAGGTTTTCTTGCGCGAATTTCAATGGTTCCAAAACCAGCATCAGTTAGCATTTTTACATACTCCGCAATCGGTAAACTGCCACTTAGGCATAAAGCTCTAAGTCTGTCATCATTTCGTAAATCATCATTCATTGGTTGTTCGCAAGTTGGATCACTCATTACTAAACGTCCATGAGGTTTCAGTACACGATACATTTCGGCGATTGCCTTTTTTAAATCATCAGCTTTAAAAATATTAAATAAACAATTTTGAGCTGCTACATCGATGCTGTTATCTTCAACTGGCAGATGCATTGCATCACCTTTTTTTAATTCTACAAAGTCACTCTTGAACCAAGGATTTAAGGCTTCTGCTTCTACAAAGTTTTTGCGTGATGCTTCTAACATTTCATCAACGACGTCAACACCAATCACACCACCTTTAGTTCTGTTGAAATAGGAGAATTGTAGTAATTCCATACCTCCACCAACACCAACATAGAGCATTTTAGGATTGTTGGTTAAATCTCGAGCATGAACTGTACTACCACAACCATAATTCATTTCCTGCATGATACGAGGAATTTTTAAACCAGGTAATTCCCAAATAGGATTTGTAGTGCAGCATAAGCCAACATCTGGAGTTAATGCTGCTTCTTTATATACATTATGTGTGGTTTCTAAGTAGTTGCTCATAATTATAACGTCTTTATAAGTTCTTTAAATAAAGTAATCATTTCTGGTTCGGCTTTATGAGCCATAGCAATGATTTCTTCAATATTTACTGGTTTTAGATTATCTGGGTCGCATTCATCTGTTAAAACTGACACAGCAGCAGCTTTTAATTTTAAATGATTAGCTACAATGATTTCAGGAACAGTACTCATGCCAACAGCATCTGCTCCAATGATTTTGAGCATTCTGTATTCAGCTCTGGTTTCCAATTGAGGTCCAACCATTGATGCATATACTCCTTTATGAAGTTTGATGTTGTGTTTTTTTGCAATGTCTTCAATCTTTTTATTGATCTCTAAATCATATGGTGCGCTCATATCAGCAAATCGTTCACCTAATTGAGAAACACCTTTAAATGCCAATGGAGAACTTCCTTGCAAGTTAATGTGGTCATCAATAAGCATTAATTCACCCTTTTTAAAATTCAAATTAATTGCACCTGAAGCGTTTGAAACCAACAAGGTATGAATACCTAATTTTTCCATAATACGAACAGGATACGTTACATCTTGAAGTGAATATCCTTCATATATATGAAATCGTCCCTGCATAATGACAACCTTTTTTCCTGCTAACTGACCATAAATCAATTTTCCTTTATGAAACTCGACAGTGGCTGTTGGGAAGTAAGGAATATGGTTATAACTTGCTTCTTTTAAGACTTCAACTTCATCAATTAATTGTCCTAAACCTGTACCTAGAATGATTCCTATTTCTGGTTTATCAAATCCTTTTTCTATTAAGTATTCGGTTGTTTTTTCTATTTGTTTGATCATTTAGAAATGAGTTTTAAAAATTTTGGATATCCTTGAAGATCTTCAAAGGTATCAATATCATTTAGAGTTTCAATGAGTGAAACTTCAATTTTTTTCTGTATTAATTCTGCCAAAGTTTCATCTAATAAGGTTGTGGTACTCCATGCTTTGTTTTGAAAAATGCAATTATAAAATTTAGACATTCCAACAAGATAATAGCCTCCGTCTTCAGCTGGACCAAAAACAACCTCATTCTGCAATAATGACCTAAAACCTTCATGAATAATAGTTTCGGTAATATTTGGCAAATCTGACCCAATAAGTACAATTTCGGCATAACCATCATCAAATCCATCTTGAAATGCATTGCTCATTCGCTCTCCTAAATTGGCTCCTTTTTGGATTGCTTTATAATCATTTGGCCATTTTTCATGAATAATTGCATCTGAAAAATAGATGCGTTTATCAACATTAATGCTAGAAGTCGCGTTTTCTGTAACCTCCACTAAGGCTTTATAAATTGTGAAAGCATTTTCATTACCAACAGTTTTAGCCAAACGTGTCTTGACCTTTCCAAGTTTGATATTTTTAACAAAAATGACGAGTAATTTTTTTGACATATTTTAAGCTACAGTACCTTGGCAACTGCTTCCTGCTCCTGCAGTACAGCCATAACAATGTTGAGAGATTATAATGTTTCTGTCGTTTAGTAAATCTTCATTATAATCACTTATATGTTTTACTTTGCTTGCAACCTTTAAATCTAACATTTGATTAAAATCGCAATCGTATAACCATCCATCCCAACTAACAGAAATAGTATTGGTACACATTACGTTTGCAACAGCTGCTGGATTGTAAGCATCAACTAAGGCATACATATAATCTTCATAATTTTCAGAGGCAATTAAATAATCTAGAAACCTTGAAATTGGTAAATTGGTTATGGCAAATAAATTATGAAACTGAATATTGAAATCTTCTAACAAAGCTTTTTTGAAATCCTTTTCCATCGAAGCTTGATCCGTTGGTAAAAAAGCACCTGAAGGATTATAAACCAAATCTAATTTCAAGTCACTATTTGGCATCCCATAACCTATTGCATTTAAGTCTTGCAAGGCTTTTATTGATTGGTCAAAAACGCCTTCACCTCTTTGTTTGTCTGTTTTACCACGCGTCCAATGAGGCATCGAACTCACCACATGAACATTGTGTTTTTTGAAGAATTCTGGTAAATCGTAATACTTTTTATTGGCCCTAATAATGGTTAAGTTAGAACGAACAATAAAATCTTTAATTCCAGCTTTTGAAGCTTCCTCAACAAACCACCTAAAATTAGGATTCATTTCTGGAGCTCCACCTGTTAAATCTAAAGTATGTGCTCCAGTATTTTTAATCACTTCCAAGCATTGCTGCATGGTTTCAAGCGTCATAATTTCTTTACGATCTGGACCAGCATCTACATGGCAATGCTCACAAACTTGGTTACACATATAGCCAACATTAATTTGAAGAATTTCTAGTTTTTTAGGTCTTAATGGGAACTGCCCAATTTCAGCAATTTTGTCTTTAAATTTTGGTAATTCTCCAGTTTTAAAAATCCCATTTGATAGAATTTCTAGCTGCCTGTTGCTATTGGCTAATTCGCTTTCGCGTTTATGTAAAGATTGTGTTTTGAGTTTTGTCATAGGTCGTTTTATCCATCTAGTTTATTCACCTTGTTCATCATTTGAACACCATGTACTAGAGCAGCTCCACTTTTAATCGCAGCTCCAACATGAACAGCTTCCATCATTTCTTCTTTAGTTATGCCACGTTGCAAACCGTCTTTTGAATAAGCATCAATGCAGTATGGACATTTTTCAGTATGTGACACAGCCAATGCAATTAGTGATTTTTCACGAGCAGTTAAAGCTCCTTCTTTGAAAACTGAATTGTAATAATCAAAAAATTTGGTCCCTAGTTCTTCACTCCATTCGGTAATATTTCCAAATTTTCTAAGATCTGCTGGGTCGTAATATGTTTTAGACATGTATTTAGATTTAAGTCATTTTCTTTAGTTCGGAAAATAATCAAAAGATTACGAAATTTTACTAGAAAAATAATAAAATAAAAAAGCCCAATGTATGCAATTGGACTTTTTTGTACTCAAGGTGGGAATCGAACCCACACTTCCGAAGAAACTGGATTTTGAATCCAGCGCGTCTACCAATTCCGCCACTTGAGCAAAAGAGATTGCAAAATTATAAAAATAATTACGACAAACAATTAAAAATAGTGGCTTTTATCCTTTTTCAGTTCAAATAAATTCATAAATTTGCACCTCGTTTAGAGAAAACGAAATAAATCGTTATAATTTAAGACTTTAGCAATGCCTAACGTAGTTACAGAAGCCAAAATATTTGCATGTTCTCAAAGTGAAGAGCTTGCGAAAAAAATTGCAATAAAATTTGGTGTAGATTTAGGTAACGTTATTACATCTACATATAGCGATGGTGAGTTTCAACCTTCTTATGAAGAGTCTATTCGTGGAACCAGAATTTTCATCATTGGCTCAACGCATCCTGGACCAAGAAATTTAATGGAGATGTTGTTAATGATTGATGCTGCCAAACGTGCTTCTGCTAGACATATCACAGCTGTATTGCCTTACTTTGGTTGGGCAAGACAAGATAGAAAAGATAAGCCTAGAGTGCCAATTGCTGCAAAACTTGTGGCTAAAATGCTTGAAGCAGCTGGTGCAACCAGAATTATAACAATGGATTTGCATGCAGACCAAATTCAAGGATTTTTTGAAAAACCAGTAGATCATTTATTTGCATCAACTATTTTTCTACCGTATTTACAAAACTTAGCATTAGATAATTTAACTATTGCTTCACCAGATATGGGAGGATCAAAGCGTGCTTATGCTTATTCAAAAGCATTAGAAAGTGATGTTGTGATCTGTTATAAGCAACGTGCTAAAGCCAATGTGATTTCACACATGGAACTTATTGGAGATGTAACTGGTAAAAACGTTGTGCTGGTGGATGATATGGTAGATACAGCTGGAACATTAACTAAAGGAGCTGACTTGATGATGGAAAGAGGGGCGCTAAGTGTTAGAGCAATTTGTACGCATCCTATTTTATCAGGTAAGGCTTATGAACGTATTGAAAATTCTAAGTTAGAAGAATTAATCGTTACAGATTCTATTCCTCTTTCCCAAGAAAGTTCGAAAATAAGAGTATTGAGTTGTGCCGATTTGTTTGCACATGTAATGAAAAAAGTGCATCATAACGAATCAATCAGTTCTCAATTTATAATGTAAATTAATATTTAACTATAATTTTTTAAAATGAAATCAATTACAATTAATGGATCTAAAAGAGAAAGCGTAGGCAAAAAAGCAACAAAAGCCTTACGTAATGCTGGAGAGGTTCCTTGCGTATTATACGGAGGAGATCAGCCATTGCATTTCTCTGCACCTGAATTGGCATTTTCTCAACTGGTTTATACGCCTAATGCGCATACAGTTGTGATTGCCTTAGACAATGGAGACACTTTAAACGCAGTGCTTCAAGATATTCAATTTCACCCTGTTACAGACAGAATTTTACACGTAGATTTCTATCAGTTATTTGAAGATAAAGAAATAGCTATGGATATTCCTGTAGTTTTAGTTGGTAACTCTAAAGGTGTTAAAAATGGTGGTGTATTAAGAAGAAATAACAGAAAACTTCGTGTTAAAGCACTTCCAACTAACTTACCAGATTTTATCGAGATAGATATCACACCAATGAAAATTGGTAGTAAATTCTACGTACGTGATTTAGATCAAGACAAATACAGATTCTTACACACAGACAACACAGTTGTATGTCAAATTAAGACAGCTAGAACTGCTATTGTTGATGAAGAAGAAGAGGAAGAAGAGCTTGAAGAAGGTGCAGAAGCAACAGCAACTCCAACAGAAGGAGGAGAGGCAGCTCCAGCAGAAGAAGCTACTCAAGAATAAATTCAATTTTTTTTATAATATTAAAAAGCATTCTGTTAATTCAGGATGCTTTTTTACTTTTACATTATATTAAGGTATAATGTTCAAATTTTTTAATTGGTTTTTTGGTAAAAAGAAAACAACTTCAACTGAAGACAATCAGATAATGAAAAAATATTTAATTGTAGGCCTAGGAAATATTGGCGATAAATACGAAAACACAAGACACAATATCGGTTTCAAAATATTAGATTATTTTTGTTCAAAAGAAGAGGTTACCTTTAGTACTGATAAGTTAGCGGATAGAGCAGAGTATAAATTAAAGGGACGTTTGTTTATTTTTATTAAGCCTAATACCTATATGAATTTAAGCGGTAAAGCAGTTCAGTATTGGTTGCAAAAAGAAAATATTCCTTTAGAAAATTTATTAGTTATTACAGATGATTTAAACTTATCATTTGGCACGTTAAGAATAAAAACGAAAGGGAGTGATGGAGGTCATAATGGATTGAAAGATATTCAAGATAAATTAGGCACAATCAATTATAATCGATTTAGATTTGGAATTAGTGACAGCTTTAGTAAAGGCAGACAAGTTGATTATGTGTTGGGAGAATGGACAGATGAAGAACAAGAAAAACTACCTGAACGATTATCAAAAAGTATGGAAATTATCAAGTCATTTGTACTTTCGGGCATGAACAATACAATGAATTCATTTAACGGTAAATAAATAACATTCTTGAAAATTAAAAAGGCATCAGATTATAAATTACTTAGCAATTCAGTGGTTACTATTGGTACTTTTGATGGTGTTCATGTTGGCCATAAAAAAATTATAAAACGCTTAGTAAAAATCGCTAAAAAGGAAAATTTACAAGCTATTGTATTGACATTTTTTCCACATCCTAGAATGGTGGTGCAGAAAGATACAGATATAAAAATGCTCAATACCATTGACGAAAAAAACAAGTTAATGGAAGCTGAAGGGATTGATCATTTAGTGGTAAAAAAGTTCACAAAACAATTCTCACGGCTTTCAGCGCAAGATTATGTAAGAGAGGTTTTGGTTGAGACCTTACATGTAAAACATATTATTATTGGTTACGATCATCATTTTGGACGCAACCGAACTGCAAACATTAACGATTTAAAAGCCTTCGGAGAGATTTATAATTTTAAAGTCACAGAAATTTCGGCTGAAGAAATTGATGAAGTAACAGTAAGCTCAACAAAAATCAGAAAAGCCCTTTTAGATGGTGATGTTAAAACAGCCAATACATTTTTAGGTTATAACTTTATGCTTACAGGTAAAGTTGTTAAAGGTAAGGGATTAGGCAAACAACTTAACTATCCAACGGCAAACATTAGGATTGAAGAGCCATATAAACTCATTCCTAAAAATGGAGTTTATGTTGTTAAAGCTATCATTAAAGATGCAATTGTTTTTGGTATGATGAATATTGGCACCAACCCAACCGTTGATGGCAAAGTACAATCTATAGAAGTGCACTTTTTTAATTTCAATCAGGATATTTATGGGAAGATCTTAGAAGTTGAAATTTTAGAACGTTTACGTGATGAACAAAAGTTCGATTCACTCGAAGATCTAAAAAATCAGTTATCAAAAGATTTTATGAATTCTAATCACTTTTTGAATCAAAACGATGCTTAATGTTTGGCTATTTAAGCATATAGATAATAGTGCTCTTATCATTTTTAGAGTGTTTTTTGGCTTGCTTATTACACTTGAATCCTTTGGCGCAATATTCACAGGCTGGGTCAAGCAAACGTTAATAGAACCTAATTTCACCTTTTCTTTTATTGGTTTTGAATGGTTACAGCCACTCCCAGGACAATGGATGTACCTCTATTTTGCAGTCATGGGAATGTTTGGTATTGGTGTTATGCTTGGCTATAAATATAGAGCAAGTATTATTGGTTTTACTGTGCTTTGGGCTGGTGTATATTTCATGCAAAAGTCATCATATAACAATCATTATTATTTATTGGTTTTGCTCAACCTGTTTATGTGTATCATGCCTGCGAACAGATATTTTTCATTCGATGTAAAACAAAATGCATCATTACTAAAACATAGCATGCCGCAATGGTGTACCTTAATAATAATTGTTCAAATGACAATTGTGTATACTTACGCAGCCATTGCCAAAATATATCCCGATTGGTTGGATACCACTTTTATGGAAATATTAATGCGAGGTAAAAAAGGCTATTATATTATTGGCGATTTTCTTCAACAAAAATGGTTGCATTTTGTATTAGCTTATGGAGGTATTTTATTCGATTTACTCATTATACCACTGTTATTATGTAGAAGAACCAGAGCATGGGCTTTTAGTATTGCTATTTTCTTTCATTTATTCAATTCCGTAGTATTTCAAATTGGCATTTTCCCTTATATGTCAATAGCACTTTGTGTGTTCTTTTTTCCTGTTAAAAGTATTCAGAAGTTGTTTTTTAAAGGCAAACCGTTTTATAATCAAGGAGAAATTGTTGTTCCAAACTATAAGCCAATTTTGCTAATGGTTTTTGGATTGTATTTTTTAATCCAATTGGCGTTACCATTGCGTCATTGGTTTATAAAAGATGATGTTTTGTGGACAGAAGAAGCCCATCGTTTATCATGGAGAATGATGCTACGTGCAAAATATGGAATTGCTCATTTTACAGTTATTGATAAAGAGACCAATGAGAAAACGATTATCAAGTTGGACGATTATTTATCCAAAAAGCAAATTGGAATTGCCAGTACCAAACCAGATGTTATTTGGCAATTTGCACAACGCTTAAAACAACAATTCCAAGCTGAAGGTCGTGATGTTGCTGTTTATGTTGATTGTAGAATAAGCGTTAACGATAAACCTTTAAAACAGCTTGTTGATCCTAAAGTTGATCTTGCTTCAGCAAAGTGGAAAGCTTTTAAGCATAATGAGTGGATTTTACCTTCAAATGAAGATTAAATTACTAAGTAATTCCGTAAATTTGTCGCTTAAATTTTCACCCAATGTTACAAGTACCTTTTATTAGAGAGCATCAAGAATTAGTCATCAATCGTTTGGCAAAACGCAATTTGGATGCTACTGAAATGATTGACGAAGTGATTAAGCTTGACGAAGAGCGCAGGCAAACGCAATCTGAGTTGGATAACACTTTGGCCGAATCTAATTCGCTTTCAAAAGAAATTGGTATGCTTTATAAATCTGGTAATACAGATCAAGCGAATGCACTTAAAAAAAGAACGACACAACTGAAGGACGATAGTAAGGCTTTAACTGAAAAATTAAATACGGTTTCAGAAAAGTTAGATGAGTTATTGTACAAAATTCCAAATGTACCAAACGACTTAGTGCCTGCTGGAAATTCTGAAGATGATAATGAAGAAGTATATCGTGAAGGTGATATACCAGAACTACCAAAAAATGCCTTGCCACATTGGGAACTAGCCAGTAAATATGATATCATTGATTTTGAACTAGGTAACAAAATTACTGGAGCTGGATTTCCTGTATATAAAGGAAAAGGAGCAAAATTACAACGTGCACTGATTAATTATTTTTTAGATAAAAATACTGCAGCTGGTTATAGCGAAGTACAAGTACCACATTTAGTAAATGAAGCTTCAGGATTTGGAACAGGACAACTTCCTGATAAGGAAGGACAAATGTATCATGTTACCGAAGATAATCTGTATTTAATTCCTACAGCTGAGGTTCCTGCAACCAACTTGTTTCGTGGCGATTTGTTAGCTGAAAACGAACTTCCTAAAGCCATTACAGGTTATACACCTTGCTTTAGAAGAGAAGCAGGAAGTTATGGAGCACATGTAAGAGGATTAAATAGATTGCATCAATTTGATAAGGTTGAAATTTTACGAATTGAGCATCCTGACAGATCGTACCAAGCATTAGATGAAATGGTGGAGCACGTCAAAACAATATTAAAAGAATTGAAATTACCATATAGAATTTTAAGACTATGCGGAGGAGACTTAGGTTTTACATCTGCTTTGACATATGATTTTGAAGTCTATTCTACAGCTCAAGAACGATGGTTAGAAATATCTTCAGTTTCAAATTTTGAAACGTTTCAAGCTAATCGATTAAAACTTCGTTTTAAAAATAGCGAAGGAAAAAGTCAATTGGCTCATACATTAAACGGGAGTTCTTTGGCCTTACCAAGAGTTTTAGCTGGTATTTTAGAGAACTATCAAACCGAAAATGGCATCAATATTCCAGATGTTTTAGTACCATATACAGGTTTTTCTACCATTGAATAAAATCATATACTTAATAAAAAAGTAGGAAAAAGGCTATAAAAAAATCGACAAAGCGTTCAAAAAACACGTTGTTCAACGAATTTCTGTACTTTTTCTTTGTTTTACACAATATTTTTCACAAGTTAGTATCACCAAACTAAACAACCTACTAGTTATGAAAAATATTAAAAGATTAATACTATTGACTGCCTTAGTGGTTTTGATAGTAAAAGTGGTTTTATAAATAGACAATAAAAACAAATCAACCATAAGATATAGTTACTTTATTAAGAGTACCAATCAGAATAACTGAATCATATAAAAATATGGTTAATAGCACATTTATTTTGGATGGCATAGCCTGAACCTAAGTTCAGGCTATTTTTTATAATAATATTCACAACATCAAAAGCAGAGTTTAGTTATATTTACAGTTACTATGAACAAGTTAATCTACATTTTTTGTTTTTTATGCTGCTTTGCGTCCTTTTCTCAAAATGAGGAATTGGCAAAAGATTATTTTGATAGAGGCGAATTTCAAAAAGCCTTGATTTCATACCAAAAGCTTTACGAAGAAAAGAAAGGCAACATCAATTATTTTATGCGAATTGTTGAAATTCATCAGCAATTGGAGCAATTAGATATTGCTGAACAATTGTTGCTCGATATGTCTTCCAAGAGTCAAAACCCACAACATCTAGTGGATTTAGGTTACAATTATCACCTTAAAAACGACGAAGAAAAGGCTCAAGATTACTACAATCAGGCCTTATTGAAAATTGATGAAAATCCTATATATGGTTACTATGTTGCTTATAGATTTGAAACGCATGCATTAATTGATTTGGCCGCAAAGGCATATGAGCGATCAATGGAATTGCGCCCTGAAGCCAATTATCACATTCAATTGGCAAGAATTTATGGTGAGCAAGGTGAAATCGAAAAAATGTTCACGAGTTATGTCAATTTTGTTGAAAAAAACAACTCTTTTGCCAACCAAGTGAAACGCTATTTTAATGATTATATTTCTGAAAGTAGTGAAGATGAAAACAATGCAATTTTACGTAAAGTCCTGCTAAAAAAAATACAAGAACAACCTGATGTGATTTGGAATCAGCTCTTGAGTTGGTTATATGTTCAACAACGTGATTATGCTAAAGCATTTGCTCAGGAAAAGGCCATTTATAAGCGAGAACAAGAATCTTTAAGAGGCATTATTGATTTGGCAAATTTAACCTTAGAAGAGGACATGCCTGAAATTTCGGCAGATATATTGATGTACCTAATTGAAACGGCAATTGACATTGAAACCATTGTAGATTCCCATAAAAACCTATTGGAATTACAAACCAAGCATGCCACAAAAGAAGAATATAAAGTTATAGATCAAAATTATAACAACGTCATCAATGAGTTTGAAAACAATCCAGAAATAGTAGACATTAAAGTGTCATATGCACATTTTAAAGCCTTTTATTTGAATAATCCTGACGAAGCCATCACGTATTTAAAAACTGCTTTGGAAGCAAAATTCAACCGATTCCAACTTGCGAAAATCAAATTAGAATTAGGTGATATTTTAGTGTTTCAGGAAAAATTCAATGAAGCTCTTATTTACTATTCTCAGATTCAAACTAGTTTAAAAAATAGTACAATTTCACAAGAAGCTCGATTCAAAGTAGCCAAAGCAAGTTACTATAAAGGCGATTTTAAATGGGCAGAAGCTCAACTTAAAATTTTGAAAGCATCTACGTCGCAGTTAATTGCGAATGACGCTCTAGATTTAAAATTATTAATTTCAGACAACAAGTTTGAAGATTCCACACAAACCGCTTTAAAATTATATGCTAAAGCAGATTTATATGCTTATCAAAACAAAACAGACGAAGCGATTACTTTACTTGATAAGATTTTAGAGAACCACAAAACAGAATCTATTATTGACCAAGCCTTGTACAAACAAGGCAAGCTTTATGAAGGCAAAAAAGACTACCTCAAAGCGGAAGCCAATTACAAAGCCATTATTGATAATTATAGAGAAGATATTTTGGCAGATGATGCCTATTACGCCTTAGCCGAATTGTATGTGAATATACTTAAAAAACCAGAAGAAGCTCAAGCATTATATGAGAAAATCATTTTCAATCATGCAGATAGTATCTTTTTTGTTGAAGCCAGAAAAAAGTTTCGGGCTTTGCGTGGTGATGCTATAAATTAGTTGTAATCATTAGAAGTCTGATAATATTAGTTTTTATAGATGCCATTAACTACAACCAACCGTCTCATCATTTCTAAAGTCACTCTTAAAGACGCTCCATTTTTTGTGGAGTTAATGAATACACCAAGTTGGTTAAAATACATTGGAGATAGAAACATTAAATCCGTTGAAGATGCCAAAAAACATCTTAAAAAAGGCATCCTAAAAAGCTACAAAGAAAGTGGTTATGGCTTTTACAAAGTCACTCAAAAATCTGAGCCAGAAAAGGCAATTGGTATTGTTGGCTTGGTAAAGCGCAAGGAGTTAGAACATACTGATATTGGGTTTGGTTTTTTACCAAATTATGAAGGTAAAGGTTATGGTTATGAATCGTCAGTTGCCATCATGGATATGGCAAAAAACAAGTTTAAGTTAAACAAAGTCTTGGCAATAACCAATCCAGACAATAAAAGTTCCATTCATCTATTAGAAAAATTAGGCTTATCTTTCCAAAAACGTATAAAACCTTTTGCTGATAACGAGGAACTTCTGTTATTTGCAAAGACTTTTTAATAGTAGTTTGTCATTCCTCACTTGATGCGGAATCCATAAAAATCACAAAATGATAATTTACAACGTAACCATAAACATAGACGAAAGCATTCACACAGAATGGTTGACTTGGATAAAAGAACATATCCCTCAAGTTTTGGCAACAGGAAAATTTACTGAAGCTAAACTCACCAAGGTATTGGTTGAAGAAGATCTTGGAGGTGTGACCTACTCTGTGCAATACAGAGCAACATCACGAGAAGCACTTGACGCTTATTATAAAGAAGATGCCGAACGACTCAGAAGGGACGGACTTTCTAAATTTGCAGATAAAATACTAGCCTTTCGCACAGAACTCGAAATTGTTGATGAATACTCAGTAAATTTCAACTCATAACTAAAAACATTGCATTGTCAGTAAAAGCAAAAAAACATCTAGGACAACATTTTCTGAAGGACGAAAACATTGCAAAAAAAATTGCAGATACCTTATCGTTAAAAGATTATAATTTGGTTTTGGAAATTGGTCCTGGAATGGGAGTTCTTACCAAATATTTGCTTGAAAAAGAAACGACAACTTATGTTATTGAAATTGATTCAGAATCGGTTGAGTATCTTCAAGCCAACTATCTCAACCTTGCGCCAAGAATAATTGAAAAAGACTTTTTAAAGTACGATTTAAAAGAAGTTTTTAACGATTCTCAATTTGCTATCATAGGTAATTTTCCTTACAATATTTCAACTCAAATTG
>CAZRDG010000010.1:0-19943 GCA_964598775.1 uncultured Lacinutrix sp. | reverse complement strand
TTGCACTAACAATAGTATTGTTTACAAAATCAGAAATTGTTGGCAATTGCTTTAGCCTAATATCTAATGATGGTTTAGAGCTAATTAGAGCTTGAGTATAATTATGTTTCGGATGTTTAAAAATATCTTGAGTAATTCCTTGCTCAACAATTTCACCTTGATACATAACCAGAATCCGATCTGCAATTTCAGAAACCAATGATAAGTCATGCGAAATAAATATGATTGACATTTCATTGTCTTCTTGCAAAGTTTTGAGTAGCTCAATAATCTCTTTTTGAACGGTCACATCCAAGGCTGTTGTAGGTTCGTCTGCGATTAAAATTTTAGGCTTACAAGCAATTGCCATGGCAATCATTACTCGTTGTTTTTGTCCTCCAGAAATTTCATGAGGATATTTTTTATAAGTTTTTTCTGGAGTTGGTAATTTCACTTTTTCGAACAGAGTAATCACCTCAGATTTAGCTTTAGTTTTTGATAATGAAGTGTGTTCTAAAATAATTTCTAAAACCTGATCGCCACATCGCATGGATGGATTCAATGAACTCATGGGTTCTTGAAAAATCATTGCAATATCATTACCTCTTATGGCTTGAAATTCTTTAGGAGAAATTTGAGTTAAATCTTGACCATTGAATCGTATTTCACCTGAACTTATTTGTGAAACTCTTTTAGGTAATAACCCAACAATAGCGAGCGATGATACAGATTTACCACTACCAGATTCACCAACAATTCCAACAATTTCATTTTTATTTAATTCATAAGAAACACTATGAATAACTTCTTTTACTTGTTTGTTTGATATAAATGAAATTGAAAGACTATCAATTTTTAACAAAGGCTCTTTTTGCATAATCATTACAAAATTAACATCTAATTGTATGGGTTTTTTCTAAAAGTAGGATATTTCAACAAAATATTTACGGAGAAACCATAAATAAGTAAAAATTTGATGAAATTTTATTAACAATTGAATTTAAAAATTTCAAATTGTTTAAATTCAAAACATTATTAATAATCAGCAATTAAATTCTTAAACAATGAAGCAAAAATTATTCTCTCTCATTTTATTAATGTGTTTTACTGGAGTGATGTCTCAAAGTAATTCCTTTTGGCAAAAATCAACATTCAGTAACAACACAATTAAGTCTAATAAGCAAGATTTATCTCAAAATCAAACATTCACACTAAATTTAAACTTGTTAAAAGAAGCTCTTCGAAATGCACCTGTAAGGGGAGATTTTTCGGGGCAATCAAACTTGGAAATTTCATTTCCAAATGCTGAAGGTAAATTTGAGCGTTTTGAAGTTATGGAAGCATCAGTAATGCATCCGGATTTAGAGGCAAAATACCCAGATATAAAGTCCTATGCAGGACAAGGTCTTGATGATCCAACGGCAAGAATAAGGTTTAGTATTTCGACTTACGGATTTCAAAGTATGAGTTTGTCTGCTTTAAAGCCAGCAGTTTTTATTGAACAGATAACAAATGATGGACAAGGATATGCTGTATATAATAGAGAGGATAGACAAAGAGATGTCGATGCCTTTGAGTGCGAGGTTACGGCTCAAGCCAATCAAATCATTTCTGGGAACGCGACATTAAGAAATGCTGACGACTCTATTTTAAGAACCTATAGGTTAGCTGTATCTGCAACTGGAGAATATACACAATATCATGGTGGAACAAAAGCCCAAGCTCTCGCAGCTATAGTAAATACTATGACGCGTGTAAATGGTCTTTTTGAGACAGATTTTAATGTAACAATGCAGTTAATTGCCAATACAGATGATGTTATTTATACAAGTACATCTTCTGATCCTTATGGGAATACAACTAGTGGCTATAATTCGGCGCTTCAAAGCACCTTAACTTCGGTTATTGGCGAATCAAATTATGATATTGGGCATTTATTTGCTAATCTTCAAAATAATGGAAATGCAGGATGTATTGGCTGTGTTTGTGTCAATGGTCAAAAAGGAAGTGGCTGGACTTCTGCAACTGTACCAGTAGGAGATTTCTTTGATGTTGATTATGTGGCTCATGAAATGGGACATCAATTTGGAGCAAACCATACTTGGACATTTAATGGAAACGAAGGGACTAACGTTCAAGTTGAACCAGGAAGCGGTTCTACAATTATGAGTTATGCAGGAATTACTGGAGCTACAGATGTTCAGGCCAATGTTCATCCTAACTTTCATGCAGTTTCAATAGAACAAGTAACAAATTATGTAAAATCAACTAGTTGCCAAACTAATACAAATACTGGTAATGCTGTGCCAACGGTAAGTGCTGGAGCAAATTATACAATTCCTAGAGGAACACCATTTATTCTTGAAGGAACTGCTTCAGATGCAAATTCAGGAGATGTTTTAAGCTATAGTTGGGAACAAATGGATGAGAACAATGCATCAACTACCTATCCTAGCACTTCAGCAACGACAGGAGTTGCATTTAGAGCTTATGAGCCAACGTCTGAAAACTATCGCTATTTGCCTAGACTCGAAACTATAAAAACTGGAGCTACTTCTTGGCAATGGGAAGCCGTACCAAATGTTGGTAGAACGCTTAATTTTAGATTAACAGTAAGAGATAATGTTATTGGAGGAGGAACAAATAATAGTGACGATATGGTTGTTACTGTTAACGGAACAGCAGGCCCTTTTGTAGTAAACTCTCCAAATACAAATTTAACTTGGAATGCTGGAACAACTCAAACTGTAACATGGAATGTTGCAGGCACGACTGGTAATGGAATTAATGCTGCAAATGTTGATATTTATCTATCCACTGACGGAGGAGACACTTATCCAATTACTTTAGCCTTAGGTACTACTAATGATGGATCTCATGATATTGTAGTCCCAAATAACGTTGGAACACAAAATAGAATTATGGTAAGAGGGTCTAATAATATATTCTTTGATATTTCTAACACCAATTTCTCAATTGAAGGTCAAGTAGTTTGTAATGCTACTGTTCCTACAGGATTAGCTGCTTCAAATATTAGTTCAAGTTCTGCAACCTTAAGTTGGGATGCAGTTCCAGGAGCATCATACGATTTGCAATACAGACAAGTTGGATCTGGGACTTGGACGACTTTAGATGTTAATGGAGTTTCACAAACTTTGTCTGGATTAAGCCCATTAACGCAATATGAGGCACAAGTAAGAAGTGAATGTCCTGATACCTCGACATCCGATTTTAGTGCAATAATTAATTTTACAACGCCAGATGTTCAATTAAATTATTGTACTTCTGCTAGTACAAATATTAATGATGAATATATAGGGAGAGTGCAATTGAACACAATCGATAATTCGTCTGGAGGTCAATTTTATACCGATTTTACGAGTATTTCAACAACTTTAACTAAAGACACACAATATACGATTACTGTTACACCTACATGGACCGGAACCGTTTATCCTGAGGGCTATTCTGTATGGATTGATTACAATAGAGATGGAGATTTTAATGACCCAGGAGAACAAGTTTGGACTCAGGCAGCAACAACATCGACTCCAGTTTCAGGAAGTTTTACTGTGCCTTCAACTGCAGTTGAAAACTCTACAACGATGAGAGTTTCTATGAAATATAATGGTATACCAACAGAATGTGAAACATTTACTTATGGTGAAGTCGAAGACTACACTGTTATTATTGAAGGTTCAACCCCAGATACAACAGCACCTGAAATTACATTAAATGGAGCAACTCCAATTGATTTGGAATTGGGTAGCGCTTATACAGAATTAGGTGCTACTGCAATTGATGATGTAGATGGAGATATTTCAGCAAATATTATAATAGGTGGAGATACAGTTAATACAAATGCTGTTGGAACATATCTAATAACATATAATGTAAGTGATGCAGCTGGTAATGCTGCAACAGAAGTAATTAGAACGGTTAATGTTAATCCAGATACCACAGCTCCAGTAATCACATTAAATGGAGCATCAACAATAAACATTAATTTAGGAGGAACTTATACAGAATTAGGAGCTACAGCAATTGATAACATAGATGGAGACATTTCAACCAATATAGTAATAGGTGGAGATACAGTAAATGCAAATGCAGCAGGAACTTATATTGTAACATACAATGTAAATGATTCAGCTGGAAATGCGGCTGCTGAAGTTACAAGGACTGTTATTGTTGCTCCAGATACAGCAGCTCCAGTAATAACTTTAATAGGATCTTCTTCTATTAGCTTAGAGCTTGGCGACACTTATACCGAGCAAGGAGCTACAGCTACAGATAATGTAGATGGAGATATTTCTGCTAATGTAGTAATAGGTGGTGATGTGGTTGATACCAATTCAGCAGGAACTTATATTATAACATACAATGTAAGTGATTCAGCTGGAAATTCAGCTACTCAAGTTACAAGAAGCGTAACTGTTAATCCTGATACTACAATACCTGTTATTAATATAATAGGTTCATCTACTGTTAATTTATTGGTTGGTGATACATATACTGAACAAGGCGCTACTGCATCAGATAATTATGACGGAAATATCTCAGCCAATATTGTTATTGGAGGAGATGTTGTAAATACTAATGTAGCAGGAACCTATTTAGTTACTTATAACGTAAGTGATTCATCTGGGAATGTTGCAAATGAGGTTGTACGTACTGTAAATGTGAGTGAACCTTCTATAGGATGTTCAGGTGGTATTTCAACTTATCCATATTTTGAAAGCTTTGAAAATACTTTAGGAGGATGGACTCAGTCTAATGCTGATGATATTGATTGGACAGTTGATGCAAGTGGAACACCTTCTAGCAACACAGGGCCTTCTAGTGCAATTGATGGAAGTTACTATATTTACGTAGAAGCATCTAGCCCTAATTATCCTAGCAGAAGAGCAATAATCAATTCACCTTGCTTTGATTTAAGTGGAATGGCAGGAGCAACTTTTAGTTTTGCATATCATATGTATGGAGCTTCAGACATGGGAACTATCGATTTAGAAATTAGTGACGACGATGGCGCTTCATGGACAAGTATTTGGAATCAAACAGGCAATCAAGGTAACCAGTGGTTAAATGTTGATATTAGCTTAAATGCTTATGTAGGCAAAGGAGTCCAATTGCGATTTAATAGATTTATTGGAAGTACATGGCAAGCTGATATTGCAATTGATGCAGTAAGCTTAACAGGCCCAGACACACAATCACCTACAGCACCAACATTGAGCGCATCAAATACAACTGATACTACAACCGATTTAAACTGGTCTGGTGCAACAGACAATGTTGGAGTAACAGATTATGATGTATATCAAGATGGAAGTTTCTTAGCAAATACAACTGGAACATCGTACTCAGTTTCTGGTTTAACAGAGAGCACATCCTATTCATTTTATGTGATAGCAAACGACGAAGCAGGTAATAGTTCTTTAGCGAGCAATACAGTTAATGTAAACACTCTTGCAGCTCCAACATGCGACGATGGTATACAGAATGGAGATGAAACAGGAGTAGATTGTGGTGGCTCTTTTTGCGAGCCTTGTGCTGTAACTGATGTTATTTTAAACCAAGGCTATTTTGAAACAGGTTGGGATAACTGGGAAGATGGAGGTAGTGATGTGGCAAGAGTTGCTTCATCTAATTCTTACGAGGGTAGTTATTCTATTCAAATTAGAGATAATTCAGGTGTAGCCTCAGCAATGACCTTATCTAATATTGATGTAACTCCATATTCTCAAGTTGTAATTGATTTTTATTTCTATGTATTCAGTATGGAAAATGGCGAAGATTTCTGGGTAAGATTTTATGATGGTTCTGCTTGGAACACTGTAGCTACCTATGTTAGTGGTTCGGGAATAAGTAATAACACTTTTTACAATGCAACGGTAACCTTAACTCCTGCACAATACAATTTTGCAGTTAATTCAGGATTCAGGTTCCAATGTGATGCTTCAGGTAATAATGACCAAATATTTATTGATCAAGTTACGATTACAGGAACAAATTCTGGAAGAGGAGATGTAAATCAGATTGTTAAAATTAAAACAGTATCACCAGATGAGAACATAGAAGGTAACCTTAAACTGTATCCAAATCCTGTAAAAGGCAATGTCTTAAATGTTGATTTATTAGAAACCAATAAATTTACATATTCAATTAAGAATATGTTAGGTCAGGTTGTTGCTAAAGGAGTTTCAGAAGGTAAAGTAGATGTAAGCGAACTGAACGCAGGCATGTACTTTATTGAAGTTAACGATGGCGAAGATATATTAACCAAGAAATTTATAAGACAATAAAACCTATAATTAATTAGTGAAAAAGTCCAGATTTTAAATCTGGACTTTTTTTATATGTGTATAATTTCATCTTCAATCAATAAATCATCTCCACGTAGTCTTAAAAATATTTGTGCTACTGCAATGGTGTCTTTTTCACAATAAGTGATGATTCTATCTATGTTTTTTTCGTTGTAATAAACGCTATATACTTCGCTACCATCAATATCATCTTTAGGCGAAGGAATTCCAAGCACGTTAGTAAGTAACTTCAATGAGGTATAGGTTTTATAGTCACCAAACTTCCATAATTCTAAGGTGTCAAGATGAGGTACTTCCCACGGTTTTTTACCAAAAAGATTCAATTTATAGGGTAATTCCATGTTATGAATAATCATTCGTCTCGCTATATATGGAAAATCAAATTCTTTACCATTATGAGCGCATAGCAAATGTTTGGCTTGACTAAAATGTGAGATGATGAGGTTTTTAAAATCTTTTAATATTTTAATTTCATCACCATAAAAAGAAGTTACTCTAAAATTCCTAATATCACCTTGAATTGAAAAATAGCCTACGGAAATACATATTATTTTTCCAAATTCGGCCCAAATACCAGCTCGTTCATAGAACTCCACGGCAGTAGTATCGTCCTTTCGTTGGTATTGCGATTTGTATTCCCAAAGTGCTTGTTTTGTTTCGTCTAAATCCGAAAAATGCTGTGTTTCAGGAACGGTTTCTATATCTAGAAATAGAATATTTTCTAAATTAAGCTTACTAATCATTGCTGTAACTATTTGATTAGACTAAAGATAAGAATTAAAATAGAGATTGTTGCCTAAAAGGACTTTCATGTTCTAAAAGCCATTGTTTTCTTTGCAACCCTCCTGCATATCCAGTTAAACTTCCATCAGTGCCTATCACTCTATGGCAAGGTACAATGATCCAAAGCGGATTTTTACCATTGGCATTTGCAACAGCTCTAATGGCTTTTACATCGCCAAGATCTTTTGATAATTGAAGATAAGAAGTAGTTTTACCAAAAGGAATGGTTAGCAAGGCACCCCAAACACGTTTTTGAAAGTCAGTTCCTTCAGGATTTATCTTTATACTGAATGTTTTGCGCTCGCCTTTAAAATATTCATTGAGTTGGCTTACAGCATCCTCTAAAACTTCTGGAATTATATTTGACACTGCAACATCATTGTTTAAAATAGTAAGCGAAGAAACGCCATTTTCATCGCCTTCTAGTTTGGCAAAACCTAAAGGGGTATTTATAATACAATTTTCCATTATTTTTTAGGTTCATCTTCAATTAAACCTAAACGTTTAGCTCTTGATTCCCAACTTTTTCTGGCTAATAATTGCAAGTCTGCAACGTTATCGCTTTCATCCATAATTTCAAGTCCAAGAAGGGTCTCAATAACATCTTCCATAGTCACTAAACCACTAACAGAACCATATTCATCAACAACTAAAGCCATGTGATTTTTATTGTCAACTAGCTCTTCAAAAAGCTTTGGAATAGGCATATCTCTATTAACTATAATGATATTTCGTTTAACATCAGCTAATTTCTTATGACCATTATCAAATGCCATTTCTTTAAACACATCATCCTTTAGTACTAATCCAGTTATGTTATCAGGAGTATCTGTAAATACTGGAATTCTTGAAAATCGAATATTGTGATTTTTATCAAAAAACGCAGCGATGGTCATGGTTTCAATTTCAGTAGTCATAACAGTTCGTGGTGTCATGACATCCTTAGCTCTGATGTCCTTAAAATTTAACAAGTTTTTAATGACTTTACTTTCAGATTCTTGAAAAACCCCTTCTTCGTGAGCCATATCTGTCATGGCAATAAAACTTTCTCGGTTTAACACACTTCCATGGCCTTTACCTCCTATAAGACGAGTTGTGAGTTGTAAGAGCCATAAAATTCCAGTCCATTTTAAAGGAAATATAAGCACGTTTAAAGCACTGGAGGTAAAATGAGCCAACTGTTTCCAATAAGTAGCACCAATGGTTTTTGGTATAATTTCAGAGGTGACTAATATTAGAATAGTCATTACAGTTGATACAACACCAACCATAAGGTCTTCAGAAAAATTAATACCAAAGATTTTTCTTGTTGAAGTTCCGTATATTTCTGCATATGCAACTTTTGCTTGCACACCAACTAATATCGCTCCAACAGTGTGAGCAATAGTATTTAGTGTTAAAATTGCAATAAGTGGCTTATCAACATCTTTTTTTAATATTTCAAGATTTTCGGCATAAGGCTTTTTTTCTTGCTTTTTAATATTGATAAATGTAGGCGTAATGCTTAACAAGACAGCTTCTAAAATGGAGCACAAAAAGGAAAAGAAAATTGAGATTATAGCGTAAAAAATAAGTAAACTCATAGTGTGCTTTTAGGGTTTCAAAAGTACTAATTATTTATCAATTTTTCTTCGGAATTTAGACTTGTATAAAACACTTGCTGTAATTTTGGTCGAATGTTTAAATTGTAAATATTACTGTGCGTCCTACTTG
Organism: uncultured Lacinutrix sp.; assembly: GCA_964598775.1. Classification (GTDB taxonomy): domain Bacteria; phylum Bacteroidota; class Bacteroidia; order Flavobacteriales; family Flavobacteriaceae; genus CAJQLB01. The sequence continues at coordinate 11,139 of CAZRDG010000010.1, read as the reverse complement.
GATAAACGCGATTGGATAAAAAGATAAACACCAAGTCGTATTTTGGATCGGCCCAAACAAAAGTGCCTGTAAAACCAGAATGCCCAAAACTTTCAGCACTTACTTGAGGAGCTGGATAAGCTTCCTTAAGACTTAAAGTGTCGTTTCCTATTAATGGCTTATCAAAACCAAGACCTCTTCTATTGTTGTTTTCTAGATATTGGATTCTAATAAATTCTTCGACAGTTGAAGGTTTAAAATATTGTTTTCCGTTATAAGTTCCTCTTTGTAAGAGCATTTGCATGTATATTGCCATATCTTTTGCCGTAGCAAACAATCCAGCATTTCCAGAAACACCACCTAACAATGCTGCATTTTCGTCATGAACATATCCTTTTACATAATCTTTCCTAAAAAGTGTATCTAACTCTGTTGGCACAATATTATTCTTGAAGTTTTTGTTAAGCGGATTATAACCAAGCGTTTCGCATCCTAGAGGCAAATAAAATTTTTGGTAAATGTAATCTTCATAATTTTCACCAGTAATTGTTTCAATTAAAGTTGGATATATTAAGGAAGCTAAACCAGAATATAAGTATGTTTTTTCATCATTGACTTTAGAGCGTTTTATTTTCCTGAAGACCTTTTTGTTAAATCTATTTTTCACATAAAGGTTATTATAAACCTTGTTTGTATAACCTTTTTTGGATTCTTTTTTTATAAATCGACTTTTTGGTTTTCCATCTTTTAATACCTCACTTAAAAAAACGATATATGGACTCATTCCTGATTGATGTGCTAAAAGCTCCCGTAGCGTTATCTCCTTTTTGTCTTTGCGTCTTTTCCAAGACGACCAATATGTGCTGAAAGGAACATCAAGATCTAATTTACCTTCTTCATAAAGCTTCATTAAAGCAGGTAAAGGCCCAGTAATTTTAGTCACTGATGCGAGGTCATAAATATCGTTTTTTTCAGTTCTCTGAATACTGTCGTAAGAATGATAACCATAGGTTTTATGAAATATGATTTTACCTTTTTTGGCAACTAATAATTGTGCTCCTGGAAATGCTTTTTGAGTAATAGCATCGTTCATAATGGAATCGACTTTGATTTCAATATAAAGTGAATTATAACCTACAGATTCAGGAGTGTCATAAATTAATTGTGCCGAAACGACATTTTCAGTAAAAAGAAAAATAAAGAGGAGCAGTAATTTTTTCAGCATTTTCAAAAAGTTAAAATCGTACTGAAAGTTAAGCAATCAATTTGTCTTTTGATGATTTTGAGCATTCAATAACTTAATAGTTTCTGTTGATGCAGCCGTTACAGAAAGTGGCAACACAAGGATAACTCCAATAACTGGAATTAGTAAAAACAACATGAACACGATGCCATTACCAATGGCAATACCTCTATGTTTTCTAACAAATGAAACACTTTCTTTATATTTAAAATGACGCTCTAAAGTGTAATCCATATTACCAAATCCAGCATAATAAGCCTGTATAAAAAACAAGATTAAAGAAGTAAACCAACCAATAACTGGAATCAAACTAATGATTAGAATAATGATTGTTAACCAAAGCTCCATTAATAAATTACGAACGTTTATTCTTATGCCACGCCAAAGCTGTTGGTGAAAAGAAGTATTTCGATGTTGGTCACTTAGCTTCGATTCCTCTCCAAGTAAATGAATTTCAATTTTCTCTGAAACAGGACTCATAAATGGAGCAGACAATGCCATGATGATATGTTTATATAGCACTAATCCCAGAACTATAATAATTATGCCTCCAAATATTTCACTAATGGTTGTAAACGTTTCTTTTCCCCATTCCCAAACCCAAATACGTGAAATAAACTGACCAATATCATCAGAAAAACCATAAGCTGAAAGTCCAATGCTTATAGCAGTTACAATACTAATTAAGATAGGAATTACAAAATAACGCCAAAGCTTTAATTTTGAGATTAACTCAAAAGCACCAGCATAAGCTTTGATTGCAGTAATTATATTTTTAAGCATAAATTTTTAAATCATCAAGTAACGAATTTACAAAAATATGTCTACTAATTGAATTAAAGTAAGACGAAGACTTTTATGGAAAAACTACACATTAGTTCCTTTGTTGGCTTTAAAAACATCGACAAAAGAACTTTCTAAATATTTAGGATGAATTTTAGTAATAGTTTAACGAAAGTATTATACTTTTGCCTACTGTATAACAAATATTTTGAAAAAAGATTTTAAAATTAGCTATTATTACAAACCACAAAAAGAACAAGAATGAATGAAAATGTCGTTAAAAGTGCTTTTGATGAAGTGAAGATTGAAGAAGGGTTTTATGCCTTAATTTATCAAAATGAAGGAGGTCAAATTGAAACTGCTGAAAGAGAAATTGACAACAGTTTCATTCAGTTTCATTTTTGTGTTAAGGGGAAAGCAGCATTTCAATTTAACAATGGAAATTATACGCTAAATATTAATGAGCAAACGTCTTTATTACTCTATAATCCGCAAAGAAGTTTACCAATTCATTTGGATATAGATCCAAATTCATCATTGGTCTCCATACTAATCTCAATTAAAAAGTTTCATGGATTATTCTCACAAGAAGCTGACTATATTCCATTTTTAAGTGAAGATAATAAAGATAAAAAGTATTATAAAGATGGTCAGATTTCGCCTTCCTTGTCAATTGTTCTAAATCAGTTAATCAGTAATAATTTAAACAATTCAATTAAAAGTTTATACTTCAAAGGAAAGGCCTATGAATTACTGAGCTTATATTTTAATAGAGCTGAAGATGCCAACGTACAACAATGTCCTTTTTTAGTTGACGAGTCAAACGTTTTAAAAATCAGAAAAGCTAAAGATATTATCATTTCACGAATGGCTGAACCTCCAAGTTTACAAGAATTAGCTGATGAAATTGAGCTCAGCTTGAAAAAGCTAAAAGAAGGGTTTAAGCAAATTTATGGTGATTCAGTATTCAGCTTTTTAGTTGACTACAAAATGGAAGTTGCACGAAAATTGTTAGAATCTGGCAACCATAATGTTAACGAGGTTGGTTTAAAAGTTGGATACAGTACTGCGAGCCATTTTATTGCCGCCTTCAAAAAGAAATATGGCACAACACCTAAAAAGTATTTGATGTCGTTATCCGCTTAAATGCAAAACTAGTTTGGCACGGCACAAGCGTTCATATTGTTGAAAAAGAGTTAAAATTCTTCAGAAATCGAAAGGAATAAGAATTTATTATTACCTTTAAATTTCACATCAAAACCAACCAAAAAATGCGAATATCAACTATTATTTCAGCAGTATTTCTATTGCTGTTAAGTCACACTCAAATCAATGCACAAACTATCAATGAAGACCAATATGACGCTCTAGAATATCGTCTTGTTGGACCTTTTAGAGGAGGAAGAAGTGCAGCTGTAACAGGAGTTCCAAATCAACCCAACTTGTTTTATTTTGGTGCTACAGGTGGAGGCATCTGGAAAACGACCGATGGAGGTAGACATTGGGAAAATATTTCTGATGGATACTTTGGCGGAAGTATTGGAGCTATCTCAGTTTCTAAAAGCGATCCTAACGTAATTTACGTTGGTGGAGGAGAAAAAACGGTAAGAGGAAATGTATCTTCTGGTTACGGAATGTGGAAAAGTGAAGATGCTGGGAAAACTTGGACGTCTTTAGGTTTGGAAAAATCAAGGCATATCCCAAGAATTGCTGTTCACCCAACAGATCATAATACGGTTTTTGCAGGAGTCATGGGGAATCTTTATAAGCCAACACAAGAACGTGGTGTTTATAAAAGTACTGACGGTGGAAAAACATGGAGAAAAACACTTTTTGCAAATGAACATGCAGGCGTTGTCGATTTGCAAATGGATCCTACAAATCCAAGAATTTTATATGCTTCTACATGGAGAATTAATAGAACACCATACAGCTTAAATTCTGGAGGTGAAGGCTCAGCACTATGGAAAAGTACAGATAGTGGAGAAACTTGGAAAGAAATTTCAAAAAATAAAGGGTTTGCAAAGGACACTTTAGGGATTATTGGAGTCACAGTATCTCCAGTGAATAACGAACGTGTTTGGGCAATTGTTGAAAACAAGGAAAATGGAGGCTTGTATAGAAGTGATGATGGTGGCGAAACTTGGATGCATGTTAATGACGACAGAAATTTACGTCAACGTGCTTGGTACTATACAAGGGTTTATGCAGATACAAAAGACGTAGATCAAGTATACGTATTAAACGTTAGTTATCACAAAAGTACAGATGGCGGAAAAACTTTTAGTAGACATGGCGCTCCTCATGGAGACCATCATGATTTATGGATTGCACCAGAAGATTCCAATCGAATGGTTATAGGTGATGATGGTGGAGCTCAAGTCACTTATGATGGTGGCGAAACATGGAGTACTTACCACAACCAACCAACCTCACAATTCTATCGTGTTACAACTGATAATCATTTTCCATACAGAATTTATGTAGCACAGCAAGATAATTCGGCAATTAGAATAGCACATAGAACAGATGGTTTTTCAATTGATGAAGACGATTGGGAAGATACCGCAGGAGGAGAATCAGCTCATATTGCTGTAGACCCAAAAAATAATGATATTGTGTATGGCGGAAGCTATGATGGATTTTTAACAAGAGTTAACCATGAAACCGGAACGGTTCGTGCTGTAAATGTTTGGCCAGATAACCCAATGGGTCATGGCGCTGAAGGCATGAAATATCGTTTTCAATGGAATTTCCCAATCATATTTTCAAAGCATAATCCAAATAAATTATATACCTTCTCTAATCATGTGCATGTCACAGAAAACGAAGGGCAATCATGGAAAATTATCAGTCCTGATTTAACTAGAAATGATCCCGAAAAACTAAAGTCTTCTGGAGGACCAATTACTCAAGATAATACCTCAGTAGAATATTATTGTACCATTTTTGCAGCTAACGAATCACCTTTACAAGAAGGCTTGCTTTGGGTTGGTAGTGATGATGGATTGGTTCATGTTTCTAGAAATGGTGGTGAGTCATGGGACAATGTAACACCAAAAGGAATGCCTGAATGGATGATGATTAACAGTATTGAACCTAGCGCCTTCGATGCAGGAACATGTTACATAGCTGGAACTAAATATAAAACGGGAGATTTTGCACCTTATTTATACAAAACAACAGATTACGGAAAAACATGGACGAAAATCACAAACGGAATAGATGCAGAGCATTTCACAAGAGTGGTTCGCGAAGATCCTAAACAAAAAGGATTGTTGTACGCTGGAACAGAAACGGGAATGTACGTTTCTTTTAACGATGGGAAAAATTGGAATCCTTTCCAATTAAACTTACCAATAGTTCCAATTACAGATTTAACCATTAAAGAGAATAGTCTTATTGTAGCTACACAAGGTAGAAGCCTTTGGATGATTGACGATTTAACTGTACTTCATCAGTTATACGGTAAAAATGCTTCAAGTAATTTACTATTTAAACCAAAGGACACTTACAGAATGCGTGGAGGAAGTTTTAAAGGGAGTAAGACTTCTGGGACAAACCATCCAAATGGCGTTGTTACGTATTTTAATTTAAATAATTACAATGAAAAAGATGAGGTGTCATTGACCTATTTTGATACTAAAGGAGACACAATAAAGACGTTTAGCACCAAGGATAAGAAAAATAATTTAACCGTTAAAAAAGGAACCAATCAATTTGTTTGGAATATGACTTATGATGGCGCAGATAGTTTTCCAGGGATGATTTTATGGTGGGCAAGCTTACAAGGCCCAAGAGCCATTCCAGGAAATTATCAGGTAACACTTAATGTCAATGGAGAAACGTTATCGTCTCCTTTTACGATTTTAGCAGATCCTAGAAGTGAAAGCTCTTTAGCTGATATGAAAAAACAATTTGAGTTTATTAAAGACGTTAATAAAACAATGGATGACGCGCATAAATCCATTAAAAAAATTAGAAACATTAACGAAAAACTTTCGGCATTTCAAGCTCAATACAAAGACAATGATAATGTGAAAGAGTTAGTTGAAAAAGCTAAAGAACTTAAGGATAAATTTTCAGAAATTGAAAAAGCACTTTATCAAACTCAAAATAGAAGTGGTCAAGATCCTTTAAATTTCCCGATAAGATTAAATAATAAATTAGGGCATTTAAATTCTTTAGTAAGTATGGGAGATTTTGCTCCTACCGAGCAAGATGTTGCTGTTAAAAACGAACTTACAAAAGCTATTGATATGCAACTTTCGGCGTTCAATACCTTAGTTGATGATGAAATTAAGGCCTTTAATGCATCGTTTAATGCTAAAAACTTGAACTACTTAATTGTTGAAGATTAAAATAAAAAACACTCTCCTGAAGTTTAAACTTCAGGAGAGTTTCATTTAAGACTGCTTTCGCAACAAGAATTATTCAAAACTAATATAATCCTTAAATATGGCTTGATAATTGCTATATTTATGTGATAAAACTCATGAATGGCTTCTAAAAGATTGTCTTTACGTTCCCGGATTTTTGTATATATGATTTTGCTGGTTTTAGTGGCTTCAGTGCTTATTGCTGCAGTAACGTTATTTCAATACAACGAGCAATCCAAAGATTATCATAAGCAACGTTTAGAACGTAAAGAAACTCAGCTACTCTCTAGTATAGACTACGTGATTAGAGGCACAACTTGGCCGCGAGAAACAGAATATCTGGATCTTATATTTAAGGACAAAATTTACGAAATAGCAGATAATCTTAGCGTTGAATTCAACATTTATGACCTAGGAGGAACTTTGGTTAAAAGTTCTAAACCAAGCTTCGAGAATGATACTCTGGTGGCTTGTATGTCTACAGAAATTCTCAATGATTTAATGAATAGTGTCGATAAACGCTACGTAGAGACAAACGAAATTCTTGGAGGTGATTACAGGTCATCTTACATTATTTTTACCGATTTCAAATCCAAACCTTTGGGCATTTTGAATGTGCCTTATTTTGAAGATGATTCCTTTAATGACGATGAACTCAAAGAGTTTTTGGTTCGGTTAGGCTATGCTTATTTTGTAATGCTTCTAGTAGCCATTGCATTTGCCTATTTTGTCTCGCGTTATATTACAAGATCACTTAAAACTATTAGTAGTAAAATGAACGAAACACGTTTGGAAAAGCGCAATCAGAAAATTGAATTAAAAGGAGCGAGTGAAGAGGTATCCTTGTTGGTTGAGTCTTATAATAGTATGATTGATGAACTTGAAGAATCTGCGGTAAAATTGGCAAGAAGCGAGCGTGAGCAGGCATGGCGAGAAATGGCAAAGCAGGTGGCTCATGAAATTAAAAACCCATTGACTCCAATGCGCTTAAGTGTTCAGAGTTTTCAACGAAAATTTGACCCAAACGATCCTGATGCTCGACAAAAAATAGATGAATACAGTAAAACGCTTATTCAACAAATTGACACCATGAGTTCTATTGCTTCGGCATTTTCCAATTTCGCAAAAATGCCAGCTCAGAAAAACGAAACTTTAAATGTAGTTGAGGTGGTCGATTTGGCCTTAGATATTTTTGCTGAAGACTATTTAACCTTTAAGTGTGACAAAAAAGAAATTATAGCTAAACTGGACAGAACACAATTAATTAGAGTGATTACCAATTTGGTAAAAAATGCCATTCAGGCCATCTCTCATATTGACAATCCTAAAGTTGACATTGAGCTTACAGATGACAGTAAGAATGTTATTATAATTGTGAGCGATAATGGTCACGGAATAACAGATGAGAACAAGCCCAAAGTATTTGAGCCTAAGTTTACAACTAAAACAAGTGGAATGGGATTAGGCTTAGCAATGATTAAAAATATCATTGAAACTTATAATGGAAATATTACTTTTACATCAAATGAAGGAGAAGGCTCAACTTTTAAAGTAAGACTTCCTAAAGGGTAACCAAAACATAATACTATGCAGTACAATAATATACTTTCAGAAACCAACAATGGCGTTGTAACAATAACCATTAACAGACCTAATAAACTTAACGCTCTTAACATTGAAACTATTGATGAACTGCATCATGCCTTAAATGTTTCAGACAAGGATAAAGCTATTAAAGTCATTGTTATTACAGGTAGCGGAGACAAGGCGTTTGTGGCTGGAGCAGACATAAGCGAGTTTGCAGATTTTGACGTCGAAGAAGGCAGGGAACTTGCTGCCAATGGCCAAGATATATTGTTCAATTTTATTGAAAACCTCTCTACCCCAGTTATTGCTGCAGTTAATGGCTTTGCACTTGGTGGCGGTTTAGAACTTGCCATGGCTTGTCATTTTAGAGTAGCAAGTGATAATGCTAAAATGGGTCTTCCTGAAGTGTCATTAGGTGTAATTCCTGGTTATGGTGGCACCCAGCGTTTACCACAATTGGTTGGTAAAGGTCGAGCTATGGAAATGATAATGACCGCAGGCATGATTGATGCCAATACTGCTAAAGAATATGGTTTAGTAAACCATGTGACTACTCAAGAAGAATTGTTGCCATTAACCGAAAAAATAGCGAGTAAAATTATGCGAAACTCTTCTGTCGCAATTGCTGCTGCCATTAAAGCTATAAATGCCAATTTTAAGGATGGCAAAGATGGTTACCAAGTTGAAATAAAGCAATTTGGAAAATGTTTTGGCACAGACGATTTTCATGAAGGAACTACGGCATTTTTAGAGAAAAGAAAAGCAGAATTTCCAGGGAACTAAACCTTTTGCATTTCGATTAGTCCAAGAGTTTTTACGACACATTAAGTTTAACATAAAATTATAAATTCATTTATGGTTTATAAGTAGATGCAGCATTATTTTTGCAACTTATTATCAATCAATTAAATAAATCATTGGCCTCAAGCTATGAAACAGAAAATTCTTTTACTTTCAATTTTTTTATTTTGTGCTTGCACTTCAATTTTTGCTCAATATAAAGTAACTATTGAAGCGTATTTGTATGACAAAGAAACACAACAACCACTTCAATTTGGCAACGTAGAATTTATTGGAACAAACATTAAAGCCATTTCAGATTCTGATGGTAAGTTCGTGCTTGTTTATTTAGAAGAGGCTGTTGGTCCAGAGAGCATTTTTAGGTGTTCTGTTTTAGGATATCAAAACCTTACTGTAAAGTCCGCTCAATTGTTTAGACTTCTTCAAAATTCAAATAAAATATATTTGACTCCTAAGCCTTTCGTGTCAGGTAAAAGCACTGATTTCGAAGGCAATATATTCGGAAAAATAGTAAGCCAGTCGCAACCAATCCAAGGTGCAACAGTTAAAATAAAAAACTCGTTTAAGGAAGTGCTAACAGATGTTGATGGATATTATAGAATTGACGCTAAAGAAGATGATATTTTAGTTGTGAATTACTTAGGTATGCTTGAGAAGCAGGTCATTGTTACGTCTGAAAATGAAATCAACATTGAGTTGCAATCTGATGGAGAACTTTTAGACGAAGTACTTTTAGAAGGGAAAAAGAAAGCGGAAGCAAAAATTGAAACAGGTTTAGGTAAAAAGAGTGAAGAATCTATTGGGTATTCTGTAAATACAATTACAGCAGACGATATAACCATTGGCTCGCTGAGTTTAGCAGATATTATTGTTGGGAAATTCGCAGGTGTTCAAGTGGCTGGATTAAATGTGGGTTACAATAGGCCGCAAGTTATTATTAGAGGTGGTGGAGGATCAATCACAAATCCAATTCCAGCAATTTTTGTGGTAGATGGTATGATTTATACTGAAATGCCAGATTTTATTGATGTTCAGCAAATAGACAATATTTCTATTCTAAAATCATTGGCAGCAACAAATCGTTTTGGTACCATTGGAGCTGGTGGAGCCTTTTTAATTAGAATGAAAACAACCGCAGCAGGTCAAGCTAAAAAAGCTGTTCCAGATTTATTAGCCAAAGGGAATGATTATATTGAAAATGTGATTGCAATAAAAGATGCAGAAATAAAACCTCAATATATTGTACAGCTTGAAAACACTAACTCATTTGAAGATGCAAAACGAATTTATACATCTCAAAGACAAAATAATGAACGTTTAGAAATTCCTTACTTTTTAGATGTTTCAGACTATTTTAAAAAATGGGACGAAAATTATGCACACAATATTTTAATGTACATATCTGAAATTGCTTATGACAACCCTAAAGCTTTAAAAATCTTAGCTTATAAATTAGAGTCACAAGGCAAATATGAAGAGGCAAAACAAATATATCAGCGAATTTTAGTATTACGACCTAAACAAGCCCAATCCTATAGAGATTTGGCGCTTATTTATGAAGCTACTGGAAATTATGAAGAAGCCATGGAGCTCTATGCTCAAATGCTAGGAAACAAAATCGATGGTGTAGATTTTACAAGTTTAACCAATGTAATTACAAATGAATTAAAGCATTTATTGGCATTGAACAGAGATAAAGTTGATTACTCAAATGTCGATGCAGAATTTCTTGACTCCAAGTTTAAGATTGATTTGAGAATGGTTTTTGATTATAACGATACAAACACTGAGTTTGATTTACAATTTGTAAATCCTCAAAAGAAATTTTATAAATGGTCTCATTCAAGACTGGAAAATATGGATCGAATGCTTGACGAGATAAAAAATGGATATGCCAGCGAAGAGTATATTATTGATGATGCTGATAAAGGTGAATGGATCATTAATTTAGAATGCTTTAGCGAAGAATCACTTACCAATCCAACGTATTTAAAATATACAGTGTTTAAAAATTATGGCTTAGCAAATGAAACCAAAGAAGTCCATATCATTAAGCTATTTCAATACCAACAAAAGGTAACTTTAGATAGGTTTATATATAAGAAGTAGCACTTCTAATTCATGAATTTAGGGAGATTTCTCTCTGTTTTATTGTAGCTTTTATTTATATTAGGTATGATTATTGTGGAATAATTAATACAAAATCAACCAATTATGAGAACAGCTATTGCGTTAATATTTTTCTTGACGACGAGTGTTTTATTATCTTCTCAAAACGATATCACAGTAGCTGGTTACATTTATGATATTGAAACTAAACAATCTTTACCTTATGTAAATATTGGTTATGTTGAAAAAGCAGTTGGT
>CAZRDG010000009.1:19474-20937 GCA_964598775.1 uncultured Lacinutrix sp. | reverse complement strand
AAGTGATTTCTGGATTTGGGTTAGCCATTGCAAAAACAATTGGATTTTTTGCCATTGTTTTCAACATGTCTGGTGTAACAATATCAGCCATTGATAACCCAATGAACACATCTGCATCGACCATAGCTTCATCTAAGGTGTCAATTTTTCTAGACGTTGCAAACTCTGCTTTTTCAGAAGAAAGTTTTTCTCTGTCTTTTCTTATAACACCTTTGCTATCCAGCATTACAATATTTTCAGGATTAGCGCCAAAGGATTGGTACAATCTTGTGCATGAAATTGCTGCAGCTCCTGCTCCACTTACAACTATTTTTACCTCTTCAATTTTCTTACTGGTAATCTCTAAAGCATTTAACAGCGCTGCTGCCGATATAATTGCTGTACCATGTTGGTCATCGTGCATGACTGGGATATCCAACTCTACTTTTAATCTTCGTTCAATTTCAAAGGCCTCAGGAGCTTTAATATCCTCTAAGTTAATACCACCAAAAGTTGGAGCAATATTTTTTACTGTTTCTATGAATTCTTCAATATTCTCTGTGTCAACCTCAATATCAAAAACATCAATATCTGCAAATATTTTGAAGAGTAATCCCTTACCTTCCATAACAGGTTTTGATGCTAAAGGCCCAATATTTCCTAAACCAAGTACAGCAGTACCATTTGAAATTACGGCTACTAAATTCCCTTTCGTTGTGTATTTATATGCTTTTGATGGATTTTTTTCAATCTCCAAACAAGGCTCGGCAACACCTGGAGAATATGCCAATGACAAATCTCTTTGGGTCGCGTATTTTTTTGTTGGAACAACTTCAATTTTACCTGGTTTTGGCCTTGAATGGTATAATAAGGCCTCTCTACGTTTACTTTCCGTGCTCATATAATAGTTGTTATAAGAATTACAAAGTTAAACCGTTAGCGCTAATTAAGAAATATTATTACTATTCTTTTAAGAACTGAATATTTCTGACGAAACCAGAATATTTGGTTCTTTTGACTGCGGATTTTTGAAAGACTTTTTTAAAAGTGTCTTCGGTGATTTCTTCCCAATCCTTCTTTGTCATTTCGAGTAATTCAGGATGTGGATTAAAAAGTGGTTCATTATGTGATTTTGAAAATCTGTTCCAAGGGCAAACATCCTGACAGACATCACAGCCAAACATCCAATTATCAAACTGTCCTTTAAATTCTGTTGGAATATTTTCTTTTAATTCGATTGTAAAATAAGAAATGCATTTGCTACCATCTACAACATAAGGCTCAGTGATTGCTTGTGTTGGGCAAGCATCAATACAGGCTGTACATGTCCCACAATGATCTGTTGTTGGGGTATCGTAATCTAATTCTAAATCTATAATCAATTCAGCAATAAAATAAAATGAGCCTACCTGTTGTGTTAGTAAATTACTGTGTTTTCCAATCCAACCCAAACCAGATTTTGCAGCCCAAGCCTTATCTAAAAC
>CAZRDG010000009.1:0-19374 GCA_964598775.1 uncultured Lacinutrix sp. | reverse complement strand
TGTGTTTTCCAATCCAACCCAAACCAGATTTTGCAGCCCAAGCCTTATCTAAAACTGGAGCAGAATCAACAAAAGCGCGACCATGAACTTCTCCTATTTCATCTTGAATAAAATGTAAAAGGGATTTGAGTTTGTCTTTTATGACAAAATGGTAATCTGTTCCATAAGCGTATTTACTGATTTTAGGAGCGCTTTTATCATTCTGTAATTCAGATGGGAAGTAATTCAGCAATAAAGAAACAACACTCTTGGAGCCTTCAACCAATATGGTAGGATCAAGACGTTTATCAAAGTGGTTTTCCATATACTGCATTTCTCCATGCATATTCTTGTTTAACCATTTTTCTAAACGAGGCGCCTCGGTTTCTAAAAATTCTGCTTTACTAATACCACAAGATAAAAAACCGAGGCGTTTGGCTTCGGTTTTGATAAGTTCTGTGTATTTAGTTTTATTGTTCATTTAATGAGATTCTGAATCAAGTTCAGAATGACACTTCGTGTCAAAATAAGCCACCTTGAGTTGGTCCTTTGATCTTTCCTAAATGCTTATATGCCAATTCTGTAACTTCACGACCTCTAGGTGTTCGCATAATAAAACCTTGTTGTATTAAAAATGGCTCATAAACCTCTTCAATCGTTTCAGCACTTTCACTTACAGCAGTTGCCAAGGTTGTAATTCCGACTGGTCCACCTTTAAATTTGTCGATAATGGTAGATAAAATTTTGTTATCCATTTCATCCAATCCATGTGCATCAACATTGAGAGCTTCAAGGGCATATCTTGAAATTTTAATGTCAATGTTTCCGTTCCCTTTTATTTGAGCAAAATCCCTAACTCTGCGCAATAAGGCGTTCGCAATTCTTGGAGTCCCTCTACTTCGTCCTGCTATTTCAACAGCTGCTTCCATAGAAATAGGGATGTCAATAATGCCTGCACTTCGTTGCACTATAGTGGTTAAAAGTTCTGTGTTATAATACTGTAATCTACTTTGAATACCAAAACGTGCTCGCATTGGAGAGGTTAACAATCCTGAACGTGTGGTTGCGCCTATTAACGTAAACGGATTTAGATTGATTTGAACTGTTCTGGCATTTGGTCCAGTTTCAATCATGATATCGATTTTGTAGTCTTCCATTGCTGAGTACAAATACTCTTCAACAATAGGGCTCAATCGATGAATTTCATCTATAAAAAGCACATCACGCTCTTCAAGGTTTGTTAGTAATCCAGCTAAGTCGCCTGGCTTGTCTAAAACTGGTCCAGATGTAACTTTTATAGCCACTTGCAACTCATTTGCTAGAATATGAGCCAACGTTGTTTTTCCCAATCCCGGAGGTCCATGAAACAAAGTATGATCTAAAGCTTCACTCCGACCATTAGCGGCTTGAACAAATATTTTAAGATTTTCCAATACTTGATCTTGACCTGTAAAATCTTCAAAAGATAACGGTCTTAATTTTTTTTCGACATCTAATTCTTCAGGAGAAAAATGCTCGTTAGATGGATCTAAATTTTCGTTCATATAAAACAAATATAAAGAAAAAGCCTTTCTTTAAACAGAAAGGCTTTTATTATATTATTTAATCAAATTCGTTTAATGATGAAGCTCTTCTTCACCTTCTTTTAATGGAACATTTTGAGGCACAAAATCATCATCATGACCTGGCTTACTATAATCATAAGACCAACGATATACATGAGGAATATCGCCTTCCCAGTTTCCATGGATGTGTTTTATTGGAGCTGTCCACTCTAAAGTTGTAGATCTCCAAGGGTTTTGAACTGTTTTCTTTCCAAAGAACATGCTTCCGAAGAAATTGTATAAATACAGTATTTGAACAACTCCACCAATTAAAGCAAAAACAGTAATAATCACATTCACATCATTTAAATCATCAAATAACGGGAAGTTAGTGTTTGTATAATAACGACGTGGCAATCCTGCCATTCCAATAAAATGCATTGGGAAGAATACACCATAAGCACAAATGGCTGTAATCCAGAAATGGATATAACCCAAGTTTTTATTAAGCATTCTACCATACATTTTTGGATACCAGTGGTAAATACCAGCGAACATTCCATACAATGCAGAAATACCCATTACCAAGTGGAAGTGAGCTACTACGAAATAGGTGTCGTGAACGTTAATATCTAGTGCACTATCACCAAGAATAATACCTGTTAAACCACCAGTAATAAATGTTGATACAAAACCAATAGAAAAGAGCATTGCTGGATTCATCTGTAAATTACCTTTCCAGAGTGTTGTAATCCAGTTGAAAGCTTTTACAGCTGACGGAATTGCAATCAATAATGTTGTGAATGTAAATACGGAACCTAAGAAAGGATTCATACCTGAAATGAACATGTGGTGTCCCCAAACTATAGTTGACAAGAATGCAATTGCCAAAATTGAAACAATCATCGCACGATAACCAAATATTGGTTTACGTGAGTTTGTTGCCATTATTTCAGACACAAGTCCCATTGCTGGTAGTATTACTATATATACTTCTGGGTGTCCTAAGAACCAGAATAAGTGTTCAAATAATACTGGAGATCCTCCTTGATAGTGTAATACTTCTCCTTGAATAAATATATCAGATAAGAAAAATGACGTACCAAAACTTCTATCCATGATTAATAATAATGCAGCAGATAGTAACACAGGGAACGACACAACACCAATTACAGCTGTAATAAAAAATGCCCAAATGGTTAACGGAAGTCTTGTCATAGACATTCCTTTAGTACGCAAGTTTAATACAGTTACAATATAGTTTAGCGATCCTAATAATGATGACGCAATAAAGATTGCCATGGATACTAGCCACAGGGTCATCCCCATTCCAGAACCAGCTTGAGCTAAAGGCAGAGCACTTAAAGGAGGATAAATTGTCCATCCTGCTGCTGCAGGTCCAGCTTCAACAAATAGTGAAATAACCATGACGACACTTGATAAGAAGAATAACCAATATGAAACCATATTAAGAAATCCTGATGCCATATCACGTGCACCAATTTGCAAAGGAATTAAAAGGTTACTGAAGGTACCACTCAATCCAGCAGTTAATACAAAGAATACCATAATGGTACCATGAATAGTGACTAAGGCTAAATAGATATCTGCATCCATAACACCATCTGGAGCCCATTTACCTAACAATGCTTCAAATAGCACATTTGGTTCTTCTGGCCATGCAATTTGCATACGAAACATCATAGACATTAAAACTCCAATAACTCCCATTATTGTACCAGTTACAAGGTACTGCTTTGCAATCATTTTATGATCTTGACTAAATATGTATTTAGTTACAAAGGTTTCTTTATGATGATGATGTCCGTGATCGTCGTGGTCGTGAGTATCTGCGTGTGCTGACATAATCTATATCTAATTTTTAAATCTTAATGTTATTAATTTTGAACTAAAGAATTCTTGAACGTTTTCTGCTCACTTAACCAAGCTTTATACTCCTCTTCAGTTTCTACAATAATTTTCATTTGCATATTGTAATGTGACTTTCCACAAATTTTATTACATAATAATAAGTAATCAAATTCATATCTTACATCCTGGCCTCTAGCTTCAATTTCTTCCTTATTATTTGTTCTAATTCTGTTTATTCTAGCAACTTTATCAATCATATCAGGATTCTGACGCATTTCTGCAGTTGTTATTGTTGGTGTAAACGCGAATTGAGTAATCATTCCTGGAACGCAGTTCATCTGTGCTCTAAAGTGAGGCATATAAGCTGAATGTAAAACATCCTGAGAACGCATTTTAAACAATACTTTCTTTCCTACTGGTAAGTGCAACTCAGTTGTAATGATATCATCTTGAGCATTTGGATCAGCTTCGTCCAAGCCTAAAATATTTGCATTATCCAGGTTGATTAATCTAACATTAGCATCACCTAAAACATTATCCTCTCCTGCGTATCTTGCTTTCCAGTTAAACTGTTGTGCATAAAGCTCAACCACAATCGTATCATCATCTTGTTCTATATTCATGATATCAGACCAAGTAAATAATCCATAAATTATTAATCCTGCTAATACAATTACAGGTATGATAGTCCAGATGAACTCAAGTCTATCATTATCAGCGTAAAATAAGGCCTTTCTGCCCTTTTCTCCTTTGTACTTATACGCAAAATAGTGCAATAAAAACTGAGTGATTGTTTGTACAATGAATATAATGACCATGGAGATAATCATTAAATTATCAAGACCAGGACCATGTTCAGATGCTGAATTGGACATTAATGGTAAATCTCCCCAAAGTACAAAACAAACAATAGTTATGACATATATAAAAACCAGAAAACCTAGCATTAAATATGCATTTAATTTATTGTCCTTATCATTAGCTACTTGTGCATTTTCATTATTAGCATTGGCCAAATCAAAGATTTTTACCATTTGCCAAATTGCAACTGTAATAAATACTAAAACTAAAATTGTTAATAAAGCAGTCATTGTTATATCTCTTCTTTATTTATTTAAATTAATAATGAAAATGTTCACTTTCTTTAATAAACGGATTCCCTTTTGGTAGTAATGGTGCTTTTGAAAGTGCATAAAATACCAACAATAAGAATAATCCTAAAAATAATGCCACAGCACTTAATTCTGGCAATCCTATTGACCATCTGTCACCAACTGTCGCTGGCATAATCATATTAAATACGTCAACATAATGTCCAATTAATATTACGATTCCAGCCATTACGATAAACCATGGTATACGTTTGTAATCACTATTCATTAATACTAAGAATGGGAATATAAAGTTCATTACCAACATTCCAAAGAATGGTAATTTATAATCTTCAATACGTGTTACAAAATAGGTAACCTCTTCTGGAATATTAGCATACCAAATTAACATGAATTGCGAGAACCATAAGTAAGTCCAGAAAATGCTAATTGCGAACATGAATTTTGCTAAATCATGCATATGACTGTCATTAACAAACTCCATTAATCCTTTTGATTTAAGGTAAATAGTAATTAAAGCAATTACAGTAATACCACTTACAAACATACTAGCAAATACATACCAACCGAATAATGTTGAGAACCAATGAGGATCAACACTCATAATCCAGTCCCAAGACATCATAGATTCAGTATAGATATAGAACACCAAGAACGCAGCCGAAATACGGAAATTCTTTTTAAAATTTCTATTGTCATTAATATCTGCATTATCTTGAGCTAAAGAGAATTTTCTAGAGAAATATCTATACGCACTCCAACCACCAATAAAAATTAATGCTCTAATAGTAAATGCTGATTTATTTAACCACCCTACTTTTCCTTGTATCAGTTCATCGTGAGCTACAACTTCTGGATCCATCCAAATAAAAATATGAGGTCCAGCCCAAAGAGCAATTCCTAAAACGATTAGAGCTCCTGGTAATAAGTAATAGGTAATGGCTTCCATCACTCTGAATAATACTGGTGACCAACCTGCTTGAGATGCATATTGAATTCCATAAAAAGCTAAAGCTCCCAATGCAATCATCATAAAGAAAAATGCCGCGACATATAATGCCGAATATGGTCTGTTATGAATTTGGTGCATAACGTGTTCTGCATGTTCATCATCATGTGATTCAGCAGTATCATGACCTTCAGATTCATGAGTATCAGTCGTTGCATGGCTTTCTTCTGAAACAGCATGAGTATCTGCTACTTCACCATGACCTCCTCCGTGAGAAGCTTCTTCAGCCAACATTGTTTTAACTTCATCTAAAGTCACATGAGAAGCTGAATAAGAATAAAACCACCCAAGTGCTCCTAAAAGCATTAATGCTACTGAAAATATTTTTAATCTATTTGATAACGTGTACATATTAATCTGTAATAATCTTTATCTAATAATCTTATTTCTCTAAATCTGATTTTAACTTTAACACATAAGCCACTACTTGCCATCTTTCTTCTTCATTTAGCTGACCAGCATAAGAACCCATTGCATTTTTACCATAGTAAATTGTATGGTAAGTACTTCCTTCGTTAATAGCTCTTCCTACATCATCATAACTAGGTATACCTAATATTTTTTCACGCTTTACAAGATTGCCTTGACCATCTCCCTTATTTCCATGACAAATACCACAGTAAATATCATACAATTCTTTCCCTCTTGCTAAATCCACTTGAGTTGAATCTAAAGGATTTGACAATTCAGCTTTAGCTCTTAAGTACTCTTCGTTTGAACTTCCATAATCAAATAATGAATAGCCTCTTGCAATTGTCCCTTCTGCAGGTAACATTGCAGATTGTTCTCCTGGAAAAACATCATATTCACCATAGGTTTCATAACCCACAGGTTCGTACATGTTAGGCATAAATTGATAGTTTGGTCTTGTGTCTTTTTTACATGATACAATTACCGTCATTATCATTACAACTAGTGTTATTTTAAATAAACTTTTCATGTCTCTAGTGTGCTTCTTCTTTATCTACGATATTAATTTCTACAGCTCCTGTTTCGGCAAGCAATGCTTGCAAATCTTTTATATTACCATGAACTGGAATTTCCATTAAAAAATGATCATCTGTTGTTCTTGGATCAGGGTTTTCTGCTTTTTTAAATGGCCACATTCTACTTCTTAAATAAAAGGTTATAACCATTAAATGCGCAGCAAAAAATACCGTTAGCTCAAACATAATTGGAACAAATGCTGGCATGTTTTCTATGTAACTAAAGCTTGGTTTCCCACCAATATTTTGTGGCCAATCTTCAATCATAATAAAATTCATCATTAATATGGCTACAGTTAAACCAACACATCCATACATGAATGATGCAATTGCAATTCGTGTTGGTGCCAATCCCATTGCTTTGTCTAGACCATGCACAGGAAAAGGTGTATATATTTCATCAATATGATGCTTAGCAGCCTTTACTTTTTTAACGGCAGACATTAATACATCGTCATCTGTATATATAGCGTGAATTACTTTAGAAGCTTCCATTGTCTACGTTTAATTTATTAATTTTTTAGCTTGTCCTGCCCAATCATCACGTTCAGCTCTTCCTGGGAAAGAACCTGTAATTGAATCTAACAAGTCATATTCTTTTTTTGTCATCTTACTTACCTGAAGGAAAGTATAAATACCTATTTCGTTAAGTACTTCTTCCATTTTAGGTCCAATGCCATTAATCTGTTTCAAATCATCAGCTGTTTGAGTTGTTGCATCAAACTTACCAATACCTTCAAATAAAGAGTTTACTTTATCTGTGTTATTTTCTTTAGCTTTTGTTTTAGGCGCAGCAGATATTGCAGATGTTCTAGCATCAGCTCCTGTTCCAACCAAACTTTTTCCAGCTTCACGAATTTTCTTGTAACGCTCACCTGAAGATTTTAAAATTGTTTTTACTTCTGCTTGTGCAATTACTGGGAATGTTCTAGCGTACAATAAGAAGAGTACGAAGAAGAATCCAATGGTTCCTATAAAAATTCCAATATCAACAAATGTTGGTGAGAACATTGTCCATGATGATGGTAAGTAATCTCTATGCAATGATGTTACAATAATTACGAAACGTTCAAACCACATTCCAATGTTTACAACAATAGATATAAAGAACGAGAACATAATACTTGTACGTAATTTCTTGAACCACATAAACTGTGGCGAGAATACGTTACAAGACATCATCATCCAGTAAGCCCATGCGTAAGGTCCAGTTGCTCTATTTAAGAATGCGTATTGCTCAAATTCAACACCCGAATACCAAGCAATAAATAATTCCGTGATATAAGCCACACCAACTATTGAACCTGTAATCATAATGACTATGTTCATTAGCTCAATGTGTTGTACTGTAATATAATCTTCAAGACTACAAACTTTTCTCATGATAATAAGAAGCGTGTTAACCATCGCAAATCCTGAGAAAATTGCTCCTGCAACGAAGTAAGGAGGGAATATTGTAGTATGCCAACCTGGAATTACTGATGTTGCGAAGTCAAAGGATACAATTGTATGCACAGAAAGTACTAGTGGCGTTGCTAAACCAGCAAGCACTAATGAAACCTCTTCAAAACGTTGCCAATCTTTAGCACGGCCTGTCCAACCAAAACTTAATAATGAATAAATTTTCTTTTGGAAAGGCTTAACAGCTCTATCTCGAATCATAGCAAAATCAGGCAACAAACCTGTCCACCAGAATACCAGTGATACAGATAAATACGTCGAGATTGCAAATACGTCCCAAAGTAGTGGTGAGTTAAAATTCACCCAAAGTGATCCAAATTGGTTTGGTATAGGTAATACCCAATAGCCTAACCATGGACGACCCATGTGAATGATTGGGAATAGACCAGCCTGAACAACTGAGAAAATTGTCATTGCTTCTGCAGAACGGTTAATTGCCATTCTCCATTTTTGACGGAATAGTAATAGTACTGCAGAAATCAGTGTTCCTGCGTGACCAATACCAACCCACCAAACGAAGTTAGTAATATCCCAAGCCCAACCTACGGTTTTGTTCAATCCCCAAGTTCCAATTCCTGTTGAAATTGTATAAATGATACAACCTATTCCCCAAAGGAAAGCTGCTAATGCAATTGAAAATACAATCCACCAAGATTTATTTGCTTTCCCTTCAACTGGAGCAGCTACGTCCACAGATACATCGTGGTACGATTTTTCTCCTGTAACTAAAGGTCTTCTAATAGGTGCTTCGTAATGAGACGCCATAATCCTTTTATAATTGTTTCTTAATTAATTTATGCTTTGTTTGTATTTCTTACCTTAGTCTGATACACCACATTTGGTTTTGTACCAACACTTTCCAATAAGTGATACGCTCTTTCATCATCTTTTAATGCTGCAATATCATTGTGTTTTTCATTGATATCGCCAAACTTAATTGCCCCATTGCTACAAGCAGAAGAACAAGCCGTTTTAAATTCGTTAGGTTTTACTTCTCTTCCATCACGTTTAGCATCAAGAACTGTTTTTTGTGTCATTTGAATACACATAGAACATTTTTCCATAACACCACGAGATCTAACAGTAACGTCTGGATTAATTACCATACGACCTAAATCGTCATTCATGTGATAATCAAACTCATCATTACCATTGTATAAGAACCAGTTGAAACGACGAACTTTATACGGACAGTTGTTTGCACAATATCTAGTACCAACGCAACGGTTATAAGCCATATGGTTTTGACCTTGACGTCCATGAGACGTAGCTGCCACAGGGCAAACCGTTTCACAAGGCGCATGGTTACAATGCTGACACATAATTGGCTGGAAAGCAACTTGCGGATTAGCTGATGGAGATTCCATTTCTCCAAATGTGCTAAGTGAACTACCTAAACCTTCGATATTGTCTTTCTTTTCATTGTCACTGTCAAATGACTCTTCAGATGAATAATATCTATCTATACGTAGCCAGTGCATATCACGACTACGACGAATTTCTTCTTTTCCTACAACTGGTACGTTATTTTCTGCATGACATGCAATAACACACGCTCCACATCCAGTACATGCATTTAAATCTATTGACAGATTGAAATGATGTCCAATTGAACGATCAAATTCATCCCAAAGATCAACCTCTGGTGAAGTTACGGGAGTTTCTATATGATTTAAAGAAACTACAGGAACTGGATTCCAAACGCTAGATTTTTCCGTATTGAAAATTTCCAAAGTTGTTTCTCTAATGATATCTCCTCTTCCCATTAACGTATTATGCAACTGCACACAAGCAAATTCGTGCTTGCCTGAAGTAGCTTCAATAGTTACATCTTGAGTTGGATTAAAGTTTGTATATAATGGGTAGGCGTTAACACCTGTTTGCATTTCTGATTTCAATCCTTCAGTTCTACCATAACCAAATGATAAACCTACAGTTCCTTTGGCTTGCCCTGGTTGAATAATTACTGGAGCGGTAATTGTTACCCCATTTACAGTAACATTAGCATACTTCCCATTTAATCCACCTGTGGCATCATGACTACTTTGTGTAAAGAATGTACTTGGTTCTAAGTATAAACCTAATTCTTTAGCGTCTGCTTCAGAAATTGTTAGGTAATTGTCCCAAGTTGTTCTAGTTAAAGGGTCAGGGAACTCTTGTAACCAAGGGTTATTGGCTTGTTGACCATCTCCCATTCCTGTTTTTGGATACAAAGTCAATTCCATCCCTGAAGATGCTGTAGAAGCTAAAATGTTTGCGATAGAACTTAAGTTCGTTGCAGTTGATTCAACTTCAGTGTTAGCTTCCGAAGTTTCTTCAGTGGCAGTTGTTGTTCCAACAAATAAACCATCATGTAATGCCTGATTCCACGATGATCCATTTAGAATATTCGTATTCCAATTGTCCTTAATATAATCATGGTAAGACATACTATTGCCATTCCAAATTAATAAAGCTTCTTGAAATTGTCTTGTATCAAATAAAGGACGAATTGCTGGTTGTGTTAAACCATAATGTCCTTTTTTCATTTCAACATCTCCCCAAGATTCTAAGTAATGAGGTGCTGCTGCAATGTAATTAGCGTTTATTGATGTTTCATCTTCTTTCATAGAAAACGCCACAGTCATAGCAACATTTGCTAAACCTGAAGTAAACTCTTCTGAATTTGGTAAACTGTAAACAGGATTCACACCACTCATAATCAAAACACCAACTGTTCCTGCATTCATATCAGCAACCAGTTTTGAAACCTCAGCATTGTTCCCTTGTCTTGTTTTTATAGTTGTTTTAGGATCAAATGCCTTACTTGAAAGTGCTTCATTAATAGCGAGCACCAAAGTTTGAGAATTGACATCTTGAATTCCAGAAACCACAACAGCGTTACTTCCAGCTTTAAGCAATTCAGAGGCAGCAGAATTTACAGCTTGTTCAATAGGTTCAGGAAGATTTCCAGATACTGCATTGCCTGTAATTTTTCCGTATAATTTAGCTAAAGCTACTTTTTGTTCACTTGGCTTTAATGGAACTCGCTTATCTGCATTAGCTCCAGTTAAACTCATATTGGATTCGAACTGAATATGACGAGACATTTTTCCATCTTTAGGAATTCGTCCAACAGAATACCCTGAGTCAAATCCTCCTCCTTGCCAATCTCCTAAGAAGTCAGCTCCAACAGAAACAATAGTCATTGCTTTAGAGAAATCGTAATTCGCTAAACCACGTTCTCCATATTTATTTTGGTAAGCGTCAGCAGCAGCAGATTCTGAAATTGCATCATACACTACATGGCGAACATTACCATATTTTTCTTTAAATTCTGAAATTAATTTAGATGTTGATGGACTTGCGAAAGTTTGTGTTAATAACACAATATCTTTTCCAGAGGCCATAGCAGCATTAAGTCCAGCAGTAGTATCGGCATCAAACTCAACCCATGAACTATCTTCTCCGTTTTTCTTAGGATTAGCAACTCTTAAGCTATCATACAAATCTAACACAGAAGCATTAACTCTTGCGTTTGCTCCACCACCAGATGCTAAATCGTTATTTTCGATTTTTATAGGACGACCTTCACGTGTCTTAACCAATACGCTCGCAAAATCATATCCATTAGCAATGGTTGATGCATAGTAATTTGCAACACCAGGAATAATTTGATCTGGCTGCACAACATAAGGAATAGACTTAATTACTGGTCCTTCACAAGCTGCTAATGATGCAGCAGCAGTACTAAACCCAACGTATTTTAAGAAATCACGTCGCGTTGTAGAAGAAGATTCCAATGTTTTTTTATCGCCTAAAAATTCATCTACAGGAATTTCTTGAACAAACTCTTTGTGCTTTAGCGCCTCAACAAATGAGCTGCCATTTTCATTTAGCTCTTCAACACTTTTCCAGTATTTCTTGTTTGATGACATATTATAATTGAATTAACTTCTTTAATATTTTAGTAATGACATTTACCACATTCCAGTCCACCCATTTGAGCAGCTGTTAATTGGTCAACACCATATTTTTTTGATAATTGTTCGTGTATTTTTGTGTAATACTCATTGTCTTGAACTTTCACATTAGTTTCTCTGTGACAGTTAATACACCATCCCATTGTTAATGGTGAGTATTGATACATAATTTCCATTTCTTCAACTGGCCCATGACAAGTTTGACATTCTAAACCTGCAACAGAAACGTGTTGTGAGTGATTGAAATATGCAAAATCAGGTAGATTGTGAATTCTCACCCATTTCACAGGTTGTGTTTCTCCAGTGTATTGTTGATCCGCATCATCCCAACCAGCAGCAGCGTATAATTTCTTGATTTCACCATCATAGAACGCTTTATCATATTCAGCCGTGGTTTCACCATTGTATTCATAAATTGATTTGTGGCAATTCATACACACATTCAAAGAAGGTATTCCAGATGTCTTACTGACTCTAGCTGATGAGTGACAGTACTTACAGTCAATGCCATTATCTCCTGCATGTATTTTATGCGAAAAATGTATTGGTTGTACTGGCTGATAACCTTGATCTACACCAACTTGCATCATATATCCATAAGCGAAATAACCACTAGCTAAAAGAAAGAATATTGCAGTAACCAACATTAAAAATTGGTTTTGCACAAAAGCTTTCCAGATAGACTTGCGTTTTGTAGCTTCGGCTATCTCGACATTATTTGCCTCAGCAAAGCGACGTAAGGTTTTATTCACTAAAACAAGTCCAAGTGCTAATAGCATAAATAATAATGCTAAGGCTCCAAGAATTAGGTTATTTGAAATTCCTGGCTCAACTGGCACTGTAGTTGTTGCGATACCAGAAGCCTCTCCACTAGAGGCTGCAGCTGGTTCAGTAGCAGTGTAAGCAAGAATATCGCTAATATCTTGATCTGAAAGTTGTGGCATAGCAGTCATTGCTGCACCATTGTATTCAGCATAAATTTTATTGGCATAAGCATCTCCAGACTTTACAACAGCAGCGCTGTTACGAATCCACGCATTAATCCATTCTCTATCTAAGCCTTGCTCATCAAGTCTAGCTTCTACACCTCTAAGCGCTGGCCCTGTAAGCTTTTTATCTAAGCTGTGACACGCAGCACAATTGGTGTTGAATAAGGTTTTACCTCTTACAGGATCACCATCTTGAGCTAATAATGTAGTAGAGAAAGTTAATAAAAAAACGAAACCAAGCAGTACACTTTTAATGGTTAAGTTGCGGTTTTTCACCTGTTTCATATTGTTAGTAGAATTGTCTTCCAAACTTTGGTACGATTTTTTCATAAAAGAAAAATGTTCGGTTATAAAAATCTCGCACAAAAGTAACATTTAAAGTCGATTTTAGAAATGTTAGAGAAGCGTTAATTTATAATTTATAAACATTCTAAATAATAATTTTGCACATGTTTTCGTTCATATGCTTTACATTTGCTTTAAAATAAAATAAGATGAAACAAATTCCTTATAAATACTTTATTGTCGCACTTATGTTTACATCATTTTCCTTTGTGAAATTAAATGCTCAACAGGGTACTGTAGAAGTTAATCAAGACAAACAAATTGATGTCTTGCTGAAAGTGAAAAAGGACGTTAATGCTACTGAAGCAAATTACAAAATTCAAATTTACAGTGGTAATCGACCAGGAGCTGAAAAAGCGCAAATGGAATTTAGAAATTCTTTTGCAGAATGGTCTTCAACCAAAGAATTTGAGACACCGAACTACAAAATTTGGGTTGGTAATTTTGAAACACGATTAGAGGCTGATAGAGCTTTAGTGAAAATCAAACAAAAGTTTGCCAATGCTTTTTATTTTAAGCCGAAAAAGAATTAAAAACGAGATTTCTATAATCAAAAAAGGCGACCAAATGGTCGCCTTTTTTTATGAATTCTATTATTTCAATTTCTTTTTAACTGCTACTTCTTGGAAAGCTTCTAATACATCACCTTCAAAGATATCATTGTAGTTCTTGATTTGCATACCACAATCATAGCCTTTAGAAACTTCTTTAACATCGTCTTTGAATCGTTTTAAGGATGCTAATTCTCCTGTGTAAATAACCACACCTTCTCTAATTAATCTGATTCCAGAATTCCTGTAAATCTTACCATCAGTAACCATACAACCTGCAATAGTTCCAATCTTAGAAATCTTAAAGGTTTCTCTTATTTCTGCTGATCCAGTAATCTCCTCCTTAAATACCGGAGATAGCATACCTTCCATTGCATCTTTAAGGTCGTTAATAGCATCATAAATGATAGAGTACATTCTGATATCGATTTCCTCTTTATCTGCTATTTGACGAGCATTGCCCATTGGACGAACATTAAATCCGATAATAATGGCGTCTGATGCTGAAGCCAATAAAACATCACTTTCTGTAATGGCTCCTACTCCTTTATGGATAATATTCACTTGAATCTCTTCAGTTGAAAGTTTTTGGAAAGAATCTGTTAATGCCTCAACCGATCCATCAACATCACCTTTAAGGATAACGTTCAATTCTTTAAAGTCTCCTAATGCGATACGACGACCAATTTCATCTAAAGTAATGTGGCGTTGTGTTCTAACCGACTGCTCTCTTTGCAGTTGAGTACGTTTTGCTGCAATTTGTTTTGCTTCACGTTCGTCATCAAAAACATTGAATTTATCACCTGCCTGAGGTGCGCCATCTAATCCTAATATTGAGACTGGCGTTGATGGTCCAGCTTCCTGAACATCATGACCTCTTTCATCATGCATGGCTTTAACTTTTCCACTATTTTTCCCTGCTAAGACATAGTCTCCAACACGAAGCGTACCTGCTTGTACTAAAATTGTTGAGACGTAACCACGCCCTTTATCTAAGAACGCTTCAACAACTGTTCCAGACGCTGGTTTTTTTGGATTAGCTTTAAGCTCTAACAATTCGGCTTCTAGTAATACTTTTTCTAATAGTTCTTTAACACCTGTACCGAATTTTGCTGAAATATCATGAGATTGTATTTTTCCTCCCCAATCTTCTACTAACAAATTCATTTGTGCCAATCCTTCTTTAATTTTTTCAGGATTCGCGTCAGGTTTATCAATTTTATTGATTGCAAAAACAATAGGAACTCCAGCTGCTTGCGCATGTGAAATTGCTTCTTTTGTTTGTGGCATTATATCATCATCTGCCGCTGCTACAATAATTGCGATATCTGTAACTTGAGCTCCACGAGCACGCATGGCTGTAAAGGCCTCGTGACCTGGTGTATCGAGAAACGCTATTTTTTGTCCGTTTTCTAATTGAACACCATAAGCTCCAATATGTTGTGTGATTCCGCCAGATTCTCCTGCAATTACGTTTTCTTCACGTATGTAATCTAGTAACGATGTTTTACCATGATCTACGTGACCCATTACTGTTACAATTGGAGCGCGTGGTAATAAATCTTCTGGCTTATCTTCAACTTCTTGGATAGATTCTTCAATATCAGCCGTTACAAATTCAACTTCATATCCAAATTCATCAGCAACAATAGATAAGGTTTCTGCATCAAGACGTTGGTTCATTGTTACCATCATACCTAAAGACATACATGCCGAGATAATTTGAGTCACAGAAACGTCCATCATAGTCGCAACTTCACTTGCAGTAACAAACTCAGTTACTTTTAAGATTTTGCTTTCAGCTTCTTGCTGCTGTAAATCTTTTTCTGTTTGCTCTCTATGCTGATCTCTTTTGTCTCTTCTGTATTTTGCGCCTTTACCTTTACTAGATTTACCTTGAAGTTTCTCTAAAGTTTCACGTACTTGTTTTTGTACTTCTTCTGCACTTGGCTCTTCTTTTACTACTTGAGAGCGTCTTTGGCCTCCTCTTGCTTTTCCTCTATTATTTCCACCACTTCTATTGTCATTTCGATCACCTCCTTCAGATGTTGGTCCAACTTTGCTTATTCTTCTACGCTTTTTCTTAGCATCAGCGTTTTTATCGTTTGATTTTTTCTCTTCTTTCTTTTTCTTAGGCTTATTGAATTGAGATAAGTCTATTTTATCTCCAGAAATTTTAGGTCCAGAGAGTTTTTGATATTTCGTTGTGACTTTTTCGTCTTTTGGTTCTTGAGGTGCTTCTTCTTTTGCTTTAGGAACCTCTTTCTCCTCAACCTTTGCCACTTTTTCTTCCACTTTAGGAGCTTCTTCTTTCTTTTCAACAACTGGTTCCGGTGCCTTTTCTTCTACTTTTGGAGCTTCTTCTACTTTTGGAGCTTCTTCTACTTTTGGAGCTTCTTTCTTTTTTGGCTTATCCAAATCAATTTTACCAACTTGTTTTGGTCCTTCTAAAGTAGTTTTTGCTTTTACAACTTCTTTCTTAGTCGCTTCCTCCTTTTGAATCTTAGCTTCAATTTCTTTTTCACGCTCAACTCTAAGCGCTTCTTTTTCTTTTAGCTTTGCTTCACTAACTTCTTTTGAGGCAACTTTTTTGTTAGCGTCAGTTTCAAATTCGTCAGATAGAACTTGATATACCTCATCTGAAATTTTTGTAGTAGGACGCTTCTCTATCTCGATGCCTTTGGTTTCTAAAAACTCAACTGCTCGATCTAAAGAAATGTTTAACTCTCTTAATACTTTATTTAATCTTATTGTTTCAGCCATAAACTGCTTTAATATATGCTAAATATGTTATTCTTCAAATTCTTCTTTAAGAATTCTTACCACTTCTATAATAGTTTCTTCTTCTAAATCTGTGCGTTTTACTAAATCTTCAATGTCTTGTTCTAAGATACTTTTTGCAGTATCTAAACCAACTTTTGAGAATTCAGCAATAATCCAAGAATCAATTTCATCTGAGAACTCAGAAAGCTCAACATCTTCTTCGACACCTTCTCTAAATACATCAATTTCATATCCTGTTAATTGACCTGCCAATCGTATATTGTGACCTCCTCTACCAATTGCTTTACTAACTTCTTCTGGTTTTAAAATCACTTCAGCACGACCATTGGCTTCATCTAATTTAATTGATGTTACTCTTGCTGGACTTAAGGCTCTTGTGATATAGAGCTGAATATTATTAGTGTAATTGATTACATCAATGTTTTCGTTTCCTAATTCACGAACAATACCATGTATTCTCGATCCTTTCATACCAACGCAAGCTCCAACTGGATCTATTCTGTCATCATAAGAATCTACAGCGACTTTAGCTTTTTCGCCAGGAATTCTTACCACGTTTTTAACTGAAATTAATCCATCAAATACTTCTGGAATTTCTTGTTCAAACAATTTCTCCAAGAACAATGGTGATGTACGAGACATGATGATTGCAGGTTTGTTCCCTTTAAGTTCAACACTTTCAATAATACCTCTTACATTATCTCCTTTTCTAAAAAAGTCTGAAGGAATTTGTTTTTCTTTTGGTAAAATAATCTCATTCCCTTCATCATCTAATAAAATAATTGCTCTATGACGAATATGATGCACTTCAGCTGTATAAATCTCTCCGATTAGATCTTTAAACTGCTTGTAGATATTGGTGTTATCATGTTCATGAATTTTAGAAATTAAGTTTTGTCTTAACGCTAAAATAGCTCGTCTTCCTAAGTCTATCAACTTTACTTCTTCAGACACATCTTCACCTACTTCAAAATCTGGCTCAATTTTACGTGCTTCAGATAATGATATTTCTTGGTTAGGTTCTTCAACTTCACCATCTGCTACAACTACTCGATTTCGCCAAATTTCTAAATCTCCTTTATCTGGATTTATAATAATATCAAAATTATCATCATCTCCAAACTTCTTTTTTAATGCATTTCTAAATACATCTTCTAAAATGGCCATTAAGGTTACACGATCAATTAATTTATCGTCCTTAAATTCCGAAAATGACTCGATTAACGCAATATTTTCCATAACTCTTAAACTGGATTAAAATTTTATCTTAACTTTTGCTTCAATTATATCACTGTAAGTCAACTCTACTTTTTTTTGTACCGTGACTTTACCTTTCCCAACTTCTTTGGGCTCTCTTGCTTTCCATTCAAGTGTAATACTGTTGTCATCAGCATTAATTAAAATGGCTTCAAATTTTTGGTTATTAGTTGCTTTAACATCAACTGTTCTCCCAATATTTTTTTTGTATTGTCTTTTATGACTCATTGGAACGGTTGCACCTGCTGAAGCTACTTCAAGAGAAAAATCCTCTTCTTCTCTATCTAAGTTATGCTCAATAGCACGACTTACAAACATGCAATCTTCAACCGAAACACCATGATCACCATCAATGATTACTTTAATGGTATTATCTGAAAGAACATCAAAATCTATAAGAAATAAATCTTTGCGTTCTTCAAGGCAATCGTCTAATAAAGTCCTTACTTTACTTCTAAACATAGTATAAAAAGAGGGGACTTTCCGTCCCCTCGCTTATTCTTTTTTCTTACAACGCTGCAAATATACAATATTTTAATGGATTATTGCAAACGTTGAGTTATCAATTTTTTCGTTAAATTTAAAAGGTTAAACACTAGGTCAGAATATGAAAAAAATATTAGTGCCAACAGATTTCTCAGGGCAAGCTGATTATGCGCTTCATGTAGCCTCACAATTAGCTAAACGACATCGTTGTGAAATTTACTTATTGCACATGTTAGAACTACCCATAAATGAGATTGATGCTTTGAGTTCGCATAGTGATTTGCCAGAAGCTATGTTTTATATGAAACTAGCCAGAAAACGCTTTGACGAAGTTTTAGAGAAACCTTTTTTAAAAAACTTAAAAGTTCACGAGATAGTGAAATTTCATCAAGCTTTTGACGGTATCATTGACACGTGTAAAGAGTATAAAATTGACCTCATTATTATGGGTTCTCATGGAGTAAGTGGATTTAAAGAAATGTTTATAGGCTCGAATACAGAAAAAGTGGTTAGAACAAGTGATATTCCTGTTTTGGTGATTAAAAATTATCACAAAACATTTAAGGTCAACAATTTTATTTATGCATCCGACTTCACAGAAGAAAACAAAGAGCCATTTAAAAAAGCCATGAAATTTGCAAAATTGGTTGATGCTACCATGCATTTATTAATGATTAATACGCCTAATAAATTTTTAACTACTGATGAAGCCGATTCTAGAATGCAGAATTTTATGAAAGGTGTTCGATTTAAAAATTACACTATAAATATTTATAATGATTACACCATTGAAAAAGGCATCCTAAACTTTGCTCACCACATAGATGCAGGATTAATCGGCATGAGCACTCATGGCAGAAAAGGCATTGCTCATTTTTTCAATGGAAGCATTAGCGAAGATTTGGTGAACCACGCCAAACGACCTGTTATTACCTTTAAAATTTAACTCTTTAAAACAAAAAAGCTTTCCTTGAAGGAAAGCTTTTGTTGGCCTACTAGGGCTCGAACCTAGACTCTTCTGGACCAAAACCAGACGT
>CAZRDG010000008.1:0-21522 GCA_964598775.1 uncultured Lacinutrix sp. | reverse complement strand
CCAGATGAAGGATGATACAACTCTATCAAGCCATCATTAATAACGTTCAATTCGAAAATTTCATTGTCAAAATAATCATATTCTAGTGTTAAAGTTTTTAGGTACATTTCTCCACTAATGTCTCCTATACGATAATCTCCAACAAAATCCCAATACACGTTATTTACGTTAGTACCTATATTGTCCTGTGAACTTCTAAATGTGCTATCATTTCCGCCAGCTAAAAACTGTAAGAAGTTCTCATTATCAAATTCATTCAATGCGCCAACCATGCTTGTATAGGTTTTTTCCCAAGCTTCATATTCTTGCATGAAATAATGAATGTTGTCATAGAAAATAAAATCATAATCGAAATTGCTACGTTGATAACCATCTAAAAAATAGGAGGTGTCGTTATTTGGGTTATACAATTCAATTGTGTTACTATCTATTTGATAAACATCAAATGTTGAAAAACCATCTACTGTATGATGTACATCCAAAATCATATCATAAGTATCATAATATCCTATTGAAATTCCTAAGCCATTTCCTTGACTACCAAAACCAACGAGATTGTTGTTAGCATAAACATTCCCATTTAAAAAGGAAACTGTAAACGCCTTTTGTAAAAAAGGTGTTTGACCATAACCTACGGTTTCATTAATATCAACATACCATAAATCGTATGAATTCAACAACTGATTCAAAGACACTGATGGTACTTCGTGATAGTCTTCATCAATCACATCAACATGACATGATGTAAATAATAGTGTAGCTAGTGCAAATCCTGTGAGTAGTTTCATTGTTTTCATAACCTTCGTTTTTATTGATTAAAATTCTGTCGATTGATATTAGCCAAGTTTCAAAAGGCGTGCCAAAAGTGTAAAAGACTTATTTGCAGGCAGCTACAGAACGTGATATTTTATGTATTTTTGATTTTGTAAAAATTCACTTGTTTATGGCATCAGAATTAAAGTTTGCAGTTTTTGGTAGTGGAAGTTGGGCAACAGCTATAGTAAAAATGTTGTGTGAAAATTTAAATGAAGTTGGTTGGTATATGCGCAATAAACAAACCATCGACTACATTAAAAAACACCAACACAATCCAAGTTATTTAAGTTCTGTTGAGTTTAATTTAGACCAACTTAAGCTGAGTAACGATATTAACGAAACTGCAAAACACGCTGATGTTTTGATTTTTGTAATCCCTTCAGCATTTGTGTATAAAGAGCTTGAAAAACTCAATGTTGATTTAACGAATAAAATAGTGGTTTCAGCAGTAAAAGGTATCATTCCAGAATCAGGTTTATTGGTTGGAGAGCATTTTCATGATATCTACAAAATTCCTTTTGAGAATATTGGTGTTATAGCAGGACCTTGTCACGCGGAAGAAGTTGCTTTAGAACGATTATCCTATTTAACCATTTCGTGTGCAGACCCTAAAAAGGCACAGCACATAGCAGATGCTTTAAGTAGCGATTATATAAAAACCAAAATTAGCGACGATATTATCGGTACTGAATATGCTGTTATGCTTAAAAATATTTACGCCATTGCAGCAGGAATAGCACATGGTTTAGGTTATGGAGATAACTTTCAGAGTGTCTTGATGAGCAATGCTATTCGCGAAATGAAACGGTTTATAAAGAAGATGCACAAGATGAAACGAAACATTAACAACTCAGCTTATTTAGGCGATTTGTTAGTGACAGGTTATTCGGTGTTTTCTAGAAATAGAATGTTTGGCAACATGATTGGGAAAGGCTATACTGTAAAATCTGCCATGATGGAAATGAGTATGGTTGCTGAAGGTTACTATGCTACAAAAAGTGCTCATTTACTCAACGAAAAGAACAAAAAGAAAACTCGACTACCTATAATTAACGCTGTATATGGTATTTTATATGAAGGAAAAGATGCCAAAAAAGAGTTTAAAAAACTCACTGAAAAATTGGATTAGCACACAAGACTTTGTGTGAAAAAACAACAGACTTCGTTTAACGTCAACGATAAAACATTAAAACATTTCATACACATTTTAAGTTAAGCGAAATCACTTAACCAAAACACCTCTTGCTTCCATTAATGGAATGGGTTGCAGCGCATTTTTGTTAATCGTGTTTTTTCTAAAAAGGTATGTTTTATCAAACATCGTATTGCCTTCAAAAAATGTGACTTTAAATTGATTGTTAAGTGCGAAAAGTTCTTCTTGCATCAACTCAATTTTGGCATAACTTTTTGCTGGTAATTTGTCTAATTTTTTACGAAATATTGATGTTGTTTTGTCTTTAGAATAACCAGAAGTTACTATTAAAACAACGTCTAAATCAACTTTTTTATCGTTGATAATGTATGCATTCCAATCGTATGTTTTGTAAATATCATTGTATTCAAATACAACGGCTAAATAAACATCTTTCACAACTGGAATGTTAATGTCTTTTTTCAAGATTAAAGTGCAGACTTAAATTGATCTAAAAAGCGTAAATCGTTTTCACTTAATAAACGAATATCTCCTATTTGATGAAGTAACATGGCAATTCTATCTATTCCCATTCCAAAAGCAAAACCAGAATATACTTCAGGATTAATACCACAGTTTTTTAACACATTTGGATCTACCATACCACAACCCATTATTTCTAACCAACCCGTGCCTTTAGTAATACGATAATCAATTTCAGTTTCTAATCCCCAAAACACATCAACCTCAGCACTTGGTTCAGTAAACGGAAAATAAGATGGTCTCAATCTAATTTTTGATTTACCGAACATCTCAGTTGTGAAGTATTGCAAGGTTTGTTTTAAATCGGCAAAACTTACATTTTTATCAATATACAAACCTTCCACTTGATGAAAGAAGCAATGTGAACGCGCTGAAATGGCTTCGTTTCTATATACTCTTCCTGGTGAAATGGTACGAATAGGTGGCTTGTTATTTTCCATATAGCGTACTTGCACAGAACTTGTATGTGTTCGCAACAAAATATCAGGATTAGTTTGTATAAAAAACGTGTCTTGCATATCACGCGCTGGATGATATTCTGGCAAGTTTAAAGCTGTAAAGTTGTGCCAATCATCTTCAATTTCTGGGCCTTCACTTACGTTAAAGCCAATTCGTGAAAAGATGTCTATAATTTGATTTTTTACAATAGAAATTGGATGACGAGCACCTATTTGAATTGGTTCACCTGGACGTGACAAATCATCAATACTACCCTTTACCTCATCTTTACTTTCTAACTCTTCCTTAAGGGCATGCACTTTATCTTGAGCTGTAGTTTTTAGCTTGTTAATGACTTGTCCAAATTCCTTTTTTTGGTCATTTGCAACATTTTTAAACTCGGCAAAATAGTCATTCAGCAATCCCTTTTTTCCTAAATATTTAATTCGGAAAGCTTCAATTTCATCTAGAGATTGTGCAGAAAATGATTCTGCTTCCTCTATAAGTTCTTTAATCTTATCTATCATGATAATCCTTCAAATAAGTGGCAAATTTAGTGAATTTAATCGTTTAAGAATCCTCTTTATTTAATATAATCTGTTTCAACAAAATAGTTTACAATGGCTTCTTTCATTAATATACTCTGCTCTCCAGCTTTTAAAAAAGGAAGTTCGGTTTTTGTTTTGTAATGTGGCCAACCATCTTCATCAACATAATCAAACTCGTAGTATCCATAAGGCGCCAACAACTTACAGATAGCAATATGCATTAAATCCAGCTTATGATCCTTCTTATATTTTCTATCAAATTGCCCAAGTTCTTGTACTCCAATTAAATAAATAATGGCATCCAAATCTAAAGTGTCACCATCAGCAAATTGCTGAGATAATTTCTCAACTAAGATTTCCCAGCGTGATTTTAATTGTTCGTCTCTTACCATAATTGCCTGCAAATTTACATACTAATATACTAGTAATACAACAATTGCGTTATATTAATCTAAACCGCTTACATTTTATACTTTATAACAGAAAATTACGCTAATTTTAACTAGGTTTATTGAAATTTTGGTTTGTATGACTGTTATAGATATTGTTTTAGGTGCATTGCTCCTTTTTGGGTTAATTCGAGGATTAACCAAAGGGCTTTTTGTTGAAGTTACTTCGTTATTAGCATTGATTATAGGCGTTTATGGAGCGATACATTTTAGCCATTTTGCTACAGAATTTTTAGAAAGCAGAGTGGAATGGGATGAGAAATACATCAATATTGCATCGTTTGCCATTACTTTTATCATTATTGTTTTTGTTATTTCTCTAGCAGGAAAAGCATTGACTAAACTTGCCGATTTTGCTGCTCTTGGGATGCTTAATAAACTATTAGGTGGTCTTTTTGGACTTTTGAAAATTGGTTTAATTTTAAGTGTCATTTTAATGGTGTTTGCCAATATGAACAAAGCTATCCCTTTTGTTGAAGATGAAGATATTGAAAAATCAGTCCTATATGAACATGTAAGGTCTTTGGCTCCAATGATTTTTCCAAGTATTATAAAGGAAGAAGAAAACCAAGAAGAAGCCAATAATAATACGATATAAAAAAAGCCACTGGTCAGTGGCTTTTTAATTTAGTCTAAATGATAAATCTCACGAATATCTTCGAGAAAACTTTCAAAATCGATTTTGAGATCTATGAGTTTTCCTGTGTGTATATCAAAAACCCAACCGTGAACTATTAATCCTCTTTCTCTTATAGCCTTTTGAACAGCGGCCGTTTTAATTAAATTCACACATTGTTCTTTTACGTTTAACTGAACGAGTCGATCATATCTCTTGTCTTCATCTTCGATAGCATTGAGTTCATTTTTATGTAAACGATATACATCTCTTATGT
Organism: uncultured Lacinutrix sp.; assembly: GCA_964598775.1. GTDB lineage: Bacteria > Bacteroidota > Bacteroidia > Flavobacteriales > Flavobacteriaceae > CAJQLB01. Next base: position 16,703 of record CAZRDG010000008.1, on the reverse strand, counting down.
TGCGTAACCATGGATTAAGAATCCCTAAATCTGCAGATTGCATTGCGGCCTTAACTCCTCCACACGCAAAATGTCCGCAAACCACAACATGATTTACTTTTAAGTGAACAACTGCATATTCAACAACGGACATGACATTTAAGTCTGTTCCTGAAACCATGTTGGCAATATTTCTATGAACAAAAGCCTCGCCTGGACCTAAACCCATTAATTCTTCCGCAGTAACTCTACTATCAGAGCAACCAATAAACAAAAGCTCTGGATTTTGACCTAGACCTAAATGCTCAAAATAATTAGCATCAACAGCCAATTTGTCTTCAATCCATTTTTTATTGTTACTGAATACTTGGCTTAAATCCATGGTTTATATTTTATATTTGTCTTTAACGTTTTCCTTTACCCATTTTATACAATCATCGAAGTTTTCGAAAATATGATTTTCAGGAATAAAATCTGGAATAATATCGATTCTTTCCATCATATAACGTGGTTGTTCTAACAAACCAACAAACAATACTTGTACATTGTTTTTTTGTAAATCTTGTAGCATGTCTTCCATAGCATATAAACCCGATTGATCCATATACTGCATACGATCTAATCTCATTACTACAGTACTAGCTGTTTTAGGGATTTGTGCCGCTAAACTTTGAAAATCACTAGTAGATCCAAAAAATAATGGCCCCTTAAGATGTTTGATAAAGACTTCTTCTTTAAGTTTTTCTGGAAAATTTATTTCATCTTTCCAAACTTCTTCTTTTAGTGCTTTTACATCTGATCGAGAAGCCGTTAAATCTCCAATTTTTTTCATAAACATTAAAGAGGCGATAATTAAACCAATTCCTACAGCATAGACGAGATTCCAAACTGAAGCTAAGACTAAAACGACGAGCATAATTACAACTTCAGAGCTTATTTTTAATGGCCCAAGTTTCATGTCTCTTGGTAGGTTTGGAATTGCCTTTAAGCCTTTATAATCCATAACTCCGATACCAACAGTGATAAGTATTCCAGCTAAAACAGCTGCTGGAATTCTAGAGGCAATTGGTCCTAAAGCCAACAAAATAAAAAGAAGCATAACTCCAGCAATCATACCAGATAGTTTTGTTTTCCCACCAGAATTAATGTTTACAACCGTTCTAATTGTTGCGCCTGCGCCAGGAAGACCGCCAAAAATGGCTCCAATACTATTACCAATTCCTTGTCCTACTAACTCTTTATTTGGTTTGTGCTTGGTTTTTGTCATGTTGTCTGCAACGACACTTGTAAGCAAAGAATCTATTGCACCTAAAAGTGCTAAAGTTAACGCTGTAAATATATAAGGCGTTAAATTACCTAGCTTAAACCCTGTAAATATTTCTAATACTGGATAAGGGAATCCTTCAGGTATTTGTTCTATTGGTCTGTAGTCAAAACCAAAAGCCACTGCTGCACCAGAAACTACTATAAGTGCTACTAAGGTACTTGGTACTACTTTAGTAATGCGTTTGAAGCCATAAATAATGAATATTGTGGCTAAGGCAAGTGCCAATTCTAACCAATTAATATTTTTCAATGCATTCGGTAGTGCTTTAAAGGTTCCTAATACACCTGAAGCCTCTTTTGCTGCCAACGTCTGAGATTCTGCCAAAATTTGAGCCTCAGTTATTTCTCCTGCTCGAGAAATTGTTTCTTTAAAGTTTTCAAGTACTAAAATCCCTTCTCCTGCTTCATCTCTTAAGATGTTTTCCAAGATAAGCTCTTCCGCCTGTGGTTTAAATTGACTTACAAATTCAATGTCCTCTTTAGGATAGTAGCCTACAGAAGGAAATATTTGAGTTATTAATATGATGACTCCAATTGCTGTCATAAAACCAGAGACCACTGGATAAGGAATGTATCTGATATATTGTCCTATTCCCAGAATACCGAGTCCAATTTGCATTAAACCAGCTAATAAAAAAACTGTTAATATAATTGGTAACGCTTTATTGACATCGCCATCATTCACAGCAATAATTCCTGCGATAATTACCATACTTACAGCTGTCATTGGAGCAGTTGGTCCAGATATTTGAGTGCTAGTCCCTCCAAAAAGTGCCGCAAAAAAGCTAATAAAAATAGCTCCATAAAGTCCTGCTGTTGGTCCTAAACCTGATGATACTCCAAAGGCAAGGGCAAGTGGCAAGGCTACAATTCCAGCTGTAATTCCTCCAAAGGCGTCTCCTTTAATGTTAGAAAATAAGTTTTTCATATTTGAATTGAATTTAAAATCACTAATATAATTGAACTAGGGCCAAAAAAAAAGCCATACTGAAAAGTATTGGCTTTTAATTCTTTATTAAATTCCTTTTGTTATTAAAAGTTTACAAAAGTAATGATGTTAATTTGATCTCTCGAATCGGTTTCAAAAAACTGATTCATATAACCAAGTTCAAATTTTATATTTTTATTTAAGTTATATCCTATTCCACCATAAACCCTGTTTCTGTCAAATACCGAGGACTTTGAGTTCAAGAATATTTCATTGTATGCTGATAGATAAAAAGGGCTAAATCCTTCTTCGTTAGTTGTTAAAGGAATATTTAGGCTTAAAAAATAACGAAAACGCAATTTAAAATCACTTTCCACAAATCGCTGTTCAAACCTATATCGATGACTTAAATTTACTTTCCCAACATTTTGCTTGGCTGTATATTGTTGAAATATTCTATGTTCATTAACTGATATTTTTTCATCAGTATCTCCTATATAGTTTTCAGACAAGATATATCCATATCCTAATAACACATTATTGGTTTCATTAAGATTATATCCAAGTCCTGTTCTTAGCAACAATTGTTCTAAATCACCAATGCCATTATAGTTTCGATATTGGACCTCATTATGAATGTTCCATTTTGAGTTTAGTTTTTTATTCCCAATATAAATTAGCCAATTTCCTAAGTTACTTTCTTGCGCTTTAGCAATCGTTGGTAACGCCAACAACATTGTTAGCGTTACCAAAATTACTTTAGTTATCCTTTTTCTTTTATTCATAAAAAGAGATTATTCGAAAAAGTTTACCGCTCCAGTATTAATGTCATACATGGCGCCAACAATTTTTATTTCGCCTTTATTTTGCATTTCTGCAAGCACATCGCTTTCTTCTAAGATTCTATCAATTGTAAGAAGAACATTTTTTGCAGCAACATTATCTACAAATTTCGAGTTTGAAGAATTTCTTAAGCTAGCATCAGATGGCTCAGTTACCGCTTTAACAGCTGGTTTAATTTTTGCCAACATACCTGTTAGGTTTCCTAATCTAGCGTCGTCACAAGCACCTTTAACCGCACCACATGCAGTGTGTCCTAAAACAACAACAAGTTTTGTGCCTGCTAATTTACATGCAAATTCCATACTTCCTAAAATATCAGAATTCACAAAATTTCCCGCTATTCTAACGCTAAATATGTCACCAAGTCCTTGGTCAAAAACAAGTTCTGCCGACACTCTTGAATCAATACAACTTAGAATTGTAGCAAATGGGAATTGCCCATCACTTGTGTCGTTTACCTGTTCTAAAAGGTTTCTATTTGCTTTTAGATTATTTTGAAATCTTTGATTCCCTTCCTTTAAAAATTGTAATGACTTTTCTGGAGTCATTGTAGCTTGAGTTTCTCTTGTATGTGCTTTCATAATATTTTGTTTTAAGTGTTTAAAATAGATTATTTAACTTTTAGTTTTGTTTATTAGTCAATAAAAGTGAAACATTGAGATTTTTAATAACCTCTTTTATGTTTGTTTTTGTTGAATAATTATTGGCCTTGCCTTCTCTATCAAAACACAATAAATTAATGTTGTTTTTTAACAAATAATTGGACATGGTTTTAAGAGCGGTATCACTCTCTTCAAATACATACTCCAATGTGTTTTTATTATTAACTAAGCTTTCCTTTGTTTTATTTAAAATATCAGATTTACTTATAATTTTAAATGACTTTAGTGGTTTTTGAGTATGCTCTAATAAATTTTGAGCAAAGTCTAAACTGAATGATTTATCTGAATTATTTAAAACCCCTAATGATAATTCTTTGTTTGGTTCAAATGAATTTTTGGGTGAAGCTAATAAAATTATTCCATCATGTTCACTAATTACAAAGTTCGTTAAATTATCTCCTACTAAACTAATTGATTTCTTTGACTTCTTACCTAAAACAATTATGTCTGGCTTTACGCTTTGAATATATTTTGATATTTCATTCTTTATGTTTCCAAATGTAAATGAGTGTCTGATTTCTAAACCATATTCTTCTGAAATAGATTTAACTAACTTTTCTATTTTTTTCCTAATCAGAGTGTGATTTTCATTTATGGTTCGCATGGCAGATAATTGATTCTCTTTTTCAACGATATCAATTGGTTTTTTAACATGAAAAAATTCAATTTCTCCATCAATCATTTTTGCCAAACTCACAGCTGTTTTTAGCGTTGTACTAGTTGATTCTTTTAAATCAGAAAGTACTAATATTTTATATTTATTGTTTTTCATAATTTAAAAATTAAGCAGTTTTAGGTCTAAGTTTAAAAAATTCAATAAAACTATCTGGGTTTTCAATGATTCCTCTTTCCGAAATTAGTTGTATATCTATGTTTTTTTCTTTGGCTTTAAACGCAAAATCTTCAAGAATCTCAATAATATCATTATCTAAATATCTTGTTTTTCTTACATCTAATTCCAAGTATGTATCCATAGGTAAGCTATTTAATTCCTTAAGTATGGCTCCTTTATTAAAAAATGTAACTTCTTCTGCCAGTGTCATTTTGATTTTATGCTTTCCGTTACTTTTATCTTCAATATGTAAAAAGTGTGAGTTTTGGTAGCTCTTTATAAGAATAACAATAATTCCAACACCGAGTCCTAAACCAATTCCATATAAAAGATCTATGAATATAATTCCTAAAACGGTAACCGTAAATGGTATGAATTGCTTCCAACCCAAATCATACATTTTCTTAAATAAGGCTGGTTTTGCTAATTTATAACCTACAATAAATAAAATTGCTGCAAGTACAGATAACGGAATCATGTTTAGCAAATTAGGAATAATGATAATCGAAATTAACAAGAAAAAACCATGTATTATAGCAGACATTTTACTTCTTCCTCCTGATTGTATATTTGCAGAGCTTCTAACAATAACTTGTGTTATTGGTAAGCCTCCAATCATTCCAGAAACAATATTTCCTGTGCCTTGAGCCAATAGCTCTCTATTGGTAGGGGTTACGTTTTTGTCAGGATCAAGTTTATCTGTTGCCTCAACACAAAGCAACGTTTCTAAACTCGCAACCAAAGCAATAGTGAATGCAACGATCCAAACATCAGTATTAACTATAGCGCCAAAATTAGGGAAGCTAAACTGTGCTAAAAAGGATGATGCATCTTCTGGTACAGGAACACTAACTAAATGTGATTTTGTTATGGCTAAGGTTTCGTTAGATTTTGTAAGCAAGTAAAATATAATACTTACAGCCACAGCGACTAATGGACCTTGTACTAATTGGAAAAACTTTCCTTTTTTTGACAATACTTTGTCCCAAAGCAAAAGTATGGCTAGACCAATAAAACCAATTAAAGCCGAACCAGGTTTTATATAATTAAATGTTTTAATTATTTCTGAAAACGTATTTTCCCCATCAACTTGGAAAAATGCAAAATCTCCTTCTGGATCTGGATCATAGCCAAAAAAGTGAGGGATTTGCTTTAAGATTATTATAATTCCAATTCCTGTAAGCATACCTTTAATTACAGATGATGGAAAATAATAGCCAATAATTCCAGCTTTTAATACCCCAAATATTATTTGAATTATTCCTCCTAAAACAACTGCTAAAAGAAAATTTTCGAAACTCCCTAATGTTGCAATAGCAGCTAATACTATTGCTGCAAGTCCTGCAGCAGGACCACTTACTCCTATTTTAGAACCACTTAATGATCCTACTACTATACCACCAACAATTCCTGCAATTAATCCTGAAAAAAGTGGTGCTCCACTTGCCAAAGCAATACCTAAACATAAAGGTAAAGCGACAAAAAATACGACTATACTCGCTGGTAAGTCATTCTTAATTGTTTTAAACATGTTATAAATTAGATTTAATCAATCAATAAAAAGATTGATGTTAATTGAACTTTCAATTTGGGTTAATAAACCCTAAAAATCTGATAAATTAAATGTTTAATTCTGGCGGAGGAGAGACTAATTCTTTGAATAAAGAACTGTAATTATTGTTATTTGCGTTTTGCAATTGCGACAGGCAAATGGTATAGCTATTATATTCTATAGTGCTTTTAGAAGGCACTTCAATTTCAAAATCTTTAAATTTTTCTTCGCCCTTTTTCTCTTCTTCTTCATTACAATCTATGAGGATAGAAATATCGAAATTATCATCAACAATTGAAATAATATTGGGCGCCAAAGTAAGAGACGCAAATATTAAAGAAAACATGATTGCAGTTAATGATTTGTTCATTGAAAAAATTTAAAAAAACAAATATAGCTTTTGATTTTGTTAATTTTGTTAAAGAAATATTAAATATCTTTCAACAATTTAATGTCTTCAGTTGCAATCCAACCTGTTTTCCCATTTGCAATTTGTACTTTAGTCCAAGTTCCATTATAGCTTTCTAATACTTGAACTTTTGTGCCTTCATGTACTTGAAAAGCACTCTCGCTTCTTAAATTTGGTTCAGCCTTTACATCACTTTCTTGAGAAAATACAATGGCTGGATTATCTTTCTTATCTAGAGCTTGTTTTTGAAACGCAAAAAACAATGTTGCCATTGCGATTAATAATAGCGCGAAACTGCTAATAAATGAAAGCCTCTTTTTAACTGTAGAGTATGCAAAGTAATACGCTAAAAATAAAACCACAAATAACATTATACAGCTTACTGAAATTATCGCCCAAGTATCAAAATGAAAGGTGTTCACGATGCCTTTTATAAATTTTGAAACCCCTACTTCTGGTACATTATCAATAGCATCAATAGTCATGTTTTGAGCAAATGCCAAATTGTTTATTACGTCCGAATCATTTGGCGAAATTTGCAGCGCCTTTTCATAATAAAAGATACTTGGTGCAATACGATTGAGTTTATAATATGAGTTTGCCAAGTTATAATACAATTCTGCTGAATGCACATTGTTGGATAAAATAGACTCATAAGCAGTTATAGCTTCCTGAAATTTACCTTCATTATATAACGCATTCCCTTTATTAAAGGTTTCATCATTTTGAGCAAGAGTTACTGATGCAAACAAAAAGGTCAATATGTAAACTATCTTTTTCATTTTATGAACACCTATTTTATTTGTCTATCAATTAAAGAAATTACATTGGCTGCTTTATCGTAATCCTGATTCATTTCTACATTTGAAAAAGGAGAATATCTTGCCATTTCACAATTTTTAAGTAACTCTAAGAACTGTGAAGTAGAGTTCTGTTCGGCCGATTTGTTTTGTAATAATTCTTGTATTTTTTCTTTTGAAAACTCACTAGTTTCAATATTTAGTTTTGCCTTTAAATAATTGTGTAAGGCTCTTTCAAGTGCATTGTAAAATTGTTCTTTGTTGCCTAATGTTTTCTTGGCTTCTTTTAAATGTTTTCTGGCTAATTTATTTCCTCTTCTAATTCGATTCCCTTCAACATCGCCTTGTCTAGCTTCCTGTTTTTGCCTCACAATTATAGCGATTGGAATAGCTAAAAAAGGCGCTAGAAAAAGTGTCCAAAATAAATTTGTTTTAAAGAATGTTGGTTGTTTTACACTTTCAAAATTGGTCTTCGTTTTAAATGATGCAAATTGATCTCCTGAAGTAATAATTTGCTGTTTAGGAGTGCTAGAATTAACAACTGTATTTGTAGTATTTATTGGCCCTTCGTCAACATTAATTACAATTTCATTTGAAGTAATGGTTTTATAACGCTCAGTCTTTAGATCAAAATAGGAAAACGAAATACTTGGTATTGGGTACTTACCTTGATACGATGGAACTATAGTATAAGAATCTGATGATACACCACTCATTCCATTTAAATTAACAGAAACACTTTCTTTATGTTCTGGTTCATAAACTTCTAAAGCACTTGGAAGTGATAATTTAGGAAGCTTAAACAGTTTTAAATTACCGTTTCCTAATACTTCAACATTAGCTTCGAGAGCTTCAGTAGCTTTTAAAGTTTGTTTTGATGTTGTTACTTTAAAATCAAAATCTCCAACCGCTCCTGTAAAATCAATCGGACGACCATTTTCTGGCAAAGATTTTACATTTATTGTTCTACTTCCAGCTGACACAGTACGATGAACAGATTGCATTAAACGTCCTCCAAATATATCTCGTCTATTAGTTGGAACATCAACTGTAATATCAAGGGTTAATGGTTCAATTTCTAATTTTCCTGTTTTTTGAGGATAAAGAACTGTTTTTCGTAATACCACAAAGCGATAGTCTTCACCATTGTAAGTCCCATTTTCTATTTTAACGCCTTTCATATCGATATTCTGACTCCAAAAATCGTTATACCTAGGCACATCCAATTCGCGCCAATTACTAACTCCTGTATTGTCTGACACATACAACTTATAGACTACAGTAATAGCTTCGTTTATATATGGGTTGGTTTTAGAAACCTCTGCAACCAAATGTATGTTTTGTTGTACTATGTAGTCTGGATCGTTTGGGTCTTTTGGTATTTCAACAGCTGCAGTAACTGTAATATCAACTGGTAAAGTTTTATAGACTTCACCATCAATTTCAATAGTTGCTTGACCTATTTTAAAATTTCCTCGTTCTTTTGGTGCTAAAAAATAGCTATATGTTTTTGAGAAGGATCTAACACCATTAATCCATTGGTTACTTATGGATTGACTTGGGCCGCCGACAACCATAAAGTTATCAAAACTTGGAGGGTTAAAATTATCACCATCCTTATTCATTTCAAAATCAATACGCAATCGTTCGTTTACACCTAGCTTTTTCTTGCTTACTTTGGTTTCAAACTTTACCTCGTTTGAGGTTTCATTTTGAGAAAACCCAAAAGCAGTTGCCAAGGCAAACACTACTATTAATATATGCTTTTGAAATTTCATTCTCTCGTAATAATCGTGTGATTTACCAATCCTTTTCGGCCTTGACTTTAGGGCCTTTAGCTTTTTTAGCGTTTATTTTTTCCTGAACTTTCTTTTCTTGGTTGTTCATGGCTTCTAGCAAATTTTTAACCTGTTGAGGTGATAGTTTCCCTGGTTGTTGCTGCTGATTTTTATTTTGGTTATTAGGATCTTTATTATCTTTCTCATCATCAGGTTTACCTTTATCGTCTTCTTTGTCATCACCTTCTTGATCTTTTTTCTCGTCATCACCTTCTTGGTCTTTGTTGTCTTCTTTATCGTCGCCTTTATCCTTGTCTTCTTGATCTTTTTTTTCGTCTTCTTTCTTATCTTCCTTATTTTCGTCCTCACTCTCATCATTATCACCTTGTCCTTGTTGTTCCGCACACTCTTTAGCTAAGGCAAAGTTATAGCGTGTTTCATCATCTGATGGATTATTACGCAGCGCATTTTTAAAAGCTTCAACTGCTTCTTTGCATAAGTCTTGCTTCATAAAAGCATTACCTATATTATGAAACGCTCTATGTTTTTCTTTTTTTGTAGTCGCCGTTTCAGCCGCTTCTAAATGACGAAGCATGGCTTCATCGTAAAGACCAGAATTGTAATAAGCGTTTCCTAAATTATAAGCGCCTTTTGCATTTGATGGTTTTTTTGATATTGCTTTTCTGTATTCAACCTCAGCATTTACAAAGTCTTCACTAACCAATTCATTAGCTTCGTATATCAAGTCATTAGCTTGTATAAGTGCCTTATCCTTATCTTGAGAAAACCCAAAAAAGGAATATAAAATAAATATATAAGTTAACTTCTTCATACTATTTAGTGACTTGCTAAATTAAGAAAGAACTATTTTTTTCTCGTTAAAATAATTATAAAATATTTTTGGATTAAAGGTTCTCATTAAATAGGTTTAAACGGTTTAACCAAGCTGTTTTTCTTTCAAGTAAAAATATATCAACTAATAAAAAGAAGATTCCAAGAGCCAAAAACCATTGAAACTGATCTTTATACTCTGCAAACTCTTTCGCTTCAAATTCTTTTTTATCCATTCGATTTAAAATATCTCTAATGGCTTCAACGACATCGTTAGTGTTGGTTCCGTTTATATATTCGCCATTCGCTTCACTAGCAATATCTTTAAGCGTATCTTCATTGAGTTTGGTAATTACGGTTTCTCCACTATTGTCTTTTTTATAATTAAGTACAATACCATTTCTCTTTATTGGAATCGGAGCACCTTTCACATTTCCAACTCCTATTGTAAAGATTTTAATCCCTTCTTCTGAAGCAGCTTCGGCTACGTCAATCGCTACATCACTATGATCTTCGCCATCAGATATAATGATAAGAACTCTGTTGGTTTGTTCTTCATCATCATAATAGGTTCTTGCTAATTGAATGGCTTCATTGATAGCAGTTCCTTGTGATGACAGCATATCTGTATTCATACTTTGTAAAAACATTTTTGCAGCTGCATAGTCTGTTGTGATAGGTAATTGTGGAAATGCTTTCCCAGCGTAAGCAATAATTCCAATTCTATCACTGGCTAAATTGTTTACTATTTGTGTAACAAGTTGTTTGGCCTTTTCAAGTCGGTTTGGTGCTATATCTTCAGCTAACATACTTTTTGAGACATCGACAGCAAAAACAATATCTACACCTTGACGTTTTACGGTTTCTAATTTCGTTCCAATTTTAGGATTCACCATCGCAATAGTAAGACATCCAAATGCTAAGCAAAGCACAATAAGTTTTAATATAGGTTTAAAATGAGACTTGTTTGGACTTAATCTTTTTATGATTCTTTGATTGGCAAATTTATTTTGAGCATGGCGTTTCCACAATTGTACGATAGTAAATAGTACAATTAGTACAGGAATAACCAATAACATCCAAAACCATATTTTTTCTTCTAACTGCATTTATACAAAACTTCTAAAAATGGTATACCTTAACAATAACTCCATTAACAATAAAAACCCAGCCCATAGAACAAGTGGTCGGTATTTTTCCTCATAGTTGTAAAACTTAAACTCTTCAACATCTGTTTTTTCAAGTTTGTTTATTTCGGTATAAATTTCTTTTAATTTCTGATTATTAGTTGCCCTAAAATATTTTCCGCCAGTTACATCTGCAATTTCTTTCAACAGCTCTTCATCAATATTAACCTGAACACGACCATATTGAAAGTCGCCATTTCTTAAAATCCCTATAGGTGAAAGTGCCATTCCATTTGTTCCTAAACCAATAGTATAGGTCTTTATTCCATATTCTACCGCGAGTTCACTTGCTGTTCTAGGATCAATAAAACCACCATTATTTACACCATCAGTCAACAAAATAATGACTTTACTTTTTGCTTTACTGTCTTTAAGTCTATTGACTGCTGTTGCCAATCCCATCCCAATTGCTGTTCCTCCTTCTATTATAGTATTGTATTTAATATCTTCTAAGGCCCTTAACACAATGGACTTGTCACTAGTTATTGGAGTTTTGGTATAACTTTCTCCAGCATATTCTACTAATCCAATTCTATCATTTGGTCTCCCTTGAATAAAATCTGCAGCAACATTTTTAAGTGCTTCTAATCGATTTGGTTTTAAATCCTTAGCTAGCATACTAGCAGAAACGTCAATTGCCATTACAATATCGATACCTCTTGTTGTTTTAGTTTTTGTAGACACATCAACTGTTTGAGGTCTTGCAAGCGCAGTGATGAGTAAGGACAGTGCAATTAATCTTAAGGCAAACAATACATGTCTTAATTTTGGTAGCCAAGACGAAGTAACTTTAAAGCCTTTTAAACTTGATATTTTGAGTTCGGCTGTTTGTTTATTATGCTTGAAAAAATACCATAATATTGCCATAGGTAATGCTAAAAGCAACCAAAACCATTGTTTATTAAGAAATTCTATTCCTTCTAGCATTATTTATCTTCTTCTCTAAGTTTTAATAATTCAATTGAACTCATAATACGATCAATAATTTGATCTGCGTACACATCATCTTGTTTCCAAATAAGAATAACCTGTTGTAGTATATTTTCTTTTGTAAATCCTAATATTATGTAATCTCCTTTTACAACTTTTCCAGTAAGAGGAATTTTAAAATCTGCTGAGCCGAAAGTTTTCAGTCCTTCTTGTCCATTTGGTGTAATAAATTGCTCGTTCTTTGCTATAATATTTTGTGCACCTTGCGCTTCTAATTGCTTCAATTGATTTTCAGCAGTAGCTACCAAATCAATTTTATTTTCGTTGGCTTCTTCATTTTCTGATTGTGGATTCTGCTCTAAATTCGGACTAAATTTGGTTGTCATCACAAGAATATCCAATGTAGAGTTTATGCCTCCATATCCAAAAGCCGTAACTTTCATTTTTTCTTTTAACTCCTCTGGAAGCTCTATGTTTGTTCGTTTTAACACCTTTGGAGTCGTAATAATAACTCCTGGAGCTCCATACTCACTGGTAACCCATTCTTTGGTTTCGAGCAACTCTTTACTTTGATGGCCAATAATAGTGTCCTTTACATAAGCAAAACCATAGTGCAATGAGAATCCTATATAGGTTGCAATTAGCAATGTAATTGACACTGCGATTGTGATAATAATTTTTTTCTTCTTCTTTCTTTTCGCAAGTTCTTCTTGATACTTTTGGTCTGCTAAAAGCTCTTCTTCTGTAGGCTCTGGGAGTGCTTGTTTAACTTGATCTATTTCTAAATCAATCGTATTTCTGTCTAACTTAGCGAGCTCAACATCTGGTTTAGATTTTGCAAATTTTACTAAATCAGCACGTTTTAAAATGGTTTCAATATTTTTGATATCGTCTTTACTAATGTCTATCTGATTACCATCTCTAAGTAGATTCAATCTGTTTATCAGTTCGTCAGTTGTACTTTCTAATGCTCGATCATAGACTTTTTCATCCAAATATTTTCTTATGATTTGAGTTAAGTCTGAATAATAAGCCTTGATTTCATTATTCTCTAAGTAATGTGCATTATCTAAGGCTTTAAGAGCTAATTTTGCGCGTTCATATGGAGGAAGTAATGCAACTTTTTCTTCATCAGTTAATGGTTTTTCTCTCCAAATAAACCAATACAACAAAAATGCAACGAAAGCTAAAATTAGAAGTATCCCTAAAAAATACAACCACCATTTACTTGCGCTTTTATCGACTTCTATTATAGGTTTAATATCGTATAAGCCTTGTTTTGTAGTGTCTACAATAATATTATTCACCTCTACTTGCAACGAATCTGTCATAAATTCGTAATCTCCAATCACTACTTTTTGTCTTGGAATCGTATACTTACCTGAATCAAATTGTGTGAGTCCATATTTTTTGATAAGCTTAAACCTATCGTTCATTTTTGTAGCCTCTACTGGGTAAGATTCTATCATTTCAAGCGGTTGAAATGTTTGACCTTCGGGAAAAACTACCAAGCTTGTTGTGTCTACATCAACTTCAATTTTATAAGTAAGTTCTTGACCTATTTTGATTGATAACGAATCTATTGAAGACTCAATTTTTTGAGCATTTGCTGAAATGGATATAAGACAGAAAACGTAAAACAGTTTGCTACTGCTCTTAAAGATGTGCCTGTATGGAAATTTATTGATCATCAACTATCCTCTTCTTTTAAAATATCCCAACATTTTTTTTACATAGCTTTCATCAACACGACAATCAATAACTCCTGCACCAGATTTTGTAAAGCTTTCATTGTAATAATCTACTTTTTGCTGATAGAATTTTCCATAATTGAGGCGCACCTTTTTTGAAGAGGTATTGACTAGCATTAATTCACCTGTTTCTTCGTCAAGCATTTGTACCATACCAAGATTTGGTATTGTTTCTTCGTGTTTATCATAAACTCTAATTCCTGTGACGTCGTGTTTCCTGGCCGCAATTTTTAAGGTATGATCATAGTCGTCTGCAATAAAATCACTTAACACAAAAACAATAGCTTTTTTCTTCATCACACTAGATAAAAACTTTAAAGCTTCAGCAATATTTGTTTTTTTACTCTTCGGATGAAACTCTATCAGCTCCCTAATAATGCGCAAGACATGTGATTTTCCTTTTTTAGGTGGTATGTATAATTCAACCTCATCTGAAAATAAAATCAATCCTATCTTATCATTATTTTGAGTTGCTGAAAATGCCAAAGTAGCTGCAATTTCTGTTACAACCTCACTTTTAAACTGTTCCTCTGTTCCAAAAAGTTCGGATCCTGAAATGTCTACCACTAACATCATGGTTAACTCACGTTCTTCTTCAAAAACTTTTATATGTGGTTCATTTGTTCTAGCCGTAACATTCCAGTCTATATTTCGAACATCATCACCATATTGATATTGACGCACTTCACTAAAGGTCATACCACGTCCTTTGAAGGTAGAATGGTATTCTCCTCCAAAAATGTGATCAGACAAACGACGTGTCTTAATCTCAATTTTTCGAACTTTTTTAAGTAACTCTTTAGTATCCATGTTTCAATTTACGATTACAGATTTTTGATTAACGATTTCTAAAATCGTGATTCGTCATTCTTAAATCTTAAATCCTATGGTACTTCGATCTCATTAACAATCTTGTTAATGAGATCTTCAGAAGTGACATTTTCTGCTTCAGCTTCATAAGTAATTCCTATTCTATGACGCAATACATCATGTACTACTGCACGTACGTCTTCAGGAATTACATATCCTCTGCGCTTAATAAATGCATAACATTTAGCAGCATTAGCGAGGTTAATACTTCCACGTGGAGATGCTCCAAACGAAATAAGAGGTTTTAAATCGGCAAGTTTATATTTTTCAGGATAACGTGTTGCAAAAACAATATCCAGAATGTATTTTTCGATTTTTTCATCCATGTAAACCTCTCGAACTGCTTGTTGAGCTTTAAGTATTTGTTCTAATGAAACAACAGGGTTTACTTTTTCAAAATTAGCTTTTAAATTTGCTCGAACAATAAGTTGCTCTTCAGCCATCTTTGGGTAATCAATGATCGTTTTAAGCATAAAACGGTCTACTTGAGCTTCCGGTAAAGGGTAAGTTCCTTCTTGCTCCACTGGGTTTTGAGTGGCCATTACTAAAAACGGTTTGTCTAAAATAAATGTCTCGTCTCCAATGGTTACTTGCTTTTCTTGCATTGCCTCTAATAAGGCCGACTGTACTTTTGCAGGTGCTCGGTTTATTTCATCTGCCAATACAAAGTTTGCAAAAATTGGTCCTTTCTTAATAGAGAAATCATTCTCTTTTATATTGTATATTAACGTACCAACAACATCTGCAGGCAATAAATCTGGTGTAAACTGGATTCTGCTAAAACTACCATCAACTGCTTGTGCTAGTGTATTAATTGCAAGTGTTTTTGCTAGCCCTGGAACACCTTCAAGAAGTATGTGTCCTTGACCAAGTAAGCCAATTAACAATCGTTCAATCATATGTTTCTGTCCAACAATGACCTTGTTCATTTCAAGTGTTAGCAAATCAACAAAAGCACTTTCTTTTTCAATTTTCTCACTAATAGCTTTAATGTTAATCGTACTTGTTTCTTCCATCATATTTTAGTTTTTTGAAGCGTGAATATAACTCACTTTTTTTAACACCGCAAATTGTTAAAATATTTGATGTAATGCTGTTAATAATTGGTTAAAAATTCTAAGGTTTCAAAGGAGTTTTAATGATTTGTTTTCTATTTTTAACTATTAAACTTTATTCTCATGTCTAAAAATAAGTTTTCTAAAATTATAGCAGGCACAATGTCTTGGGGAAATTGGGGAAAACAATTTAATTCTCAGCAAATGATTCGCATGATGAACACTTGCCTTGAAAGTTCAGTAACCACATTTGACCATGCAGATATTTATGGCGATTATACAACTGAAAGAGATTTTGGAAATGCTTTTAAACAAAGTAATATAACGCGTGATGATATTCAATTAATTTCAAAATGTGGAATCGTTTATGCAAGTCCAAAAAGACCAACCAAAATAAAGCACTACAACTATTCAAGAGATTATATTATCAAATCAGTTGAAAATTCACTTAAAAATTTAGCTACCGATTATTTAGACTTATTGCTTTTGCACAGGCCTAGTCCTTTAATGGAGCTTAATGAAATTATGGAAGCAATAGCAAAATTAGGTCAAGAAGGAAAAATAAAATCATTTGGCGTTTCTAATTTTACAACATCACAAGTGGACTTGATTTCTAGTGAAGTTCCTGTTGAAGTTAATCAGATAGAATTTTCTCTAACTCATAATTCAGCATTATTTGATGGCACATTAGATCAAATGATGGTTAAAAAAATGACTCCAATGGCTTGGTCGCCTTTAGGTGAGGTATTCAAAGATGACACTGAACAAACAAGGAGAATTCATAAATGTCTTGGAAGTCTGTTAGATAAATACAACGCTTCTGAAGACCAATTACTGTTAGCATGGATTTTAAAGCATCCAGCAAACATTCATCCAGTCGTTGGCACAACAAATCAAATCAGAATAAAAGAAGCTAACAATGCCTTGCAGATTAATTTAGAACTAGAAGATTGGTTTTCAATTTTAGTAG
>CAZRDG010000007.1:0-22137 GCA_964598775.1 uncultured Lacinutrix sp. | reverse complement strand
TTTGACGTATACACACTTTCCAGGCGTGCGCCTTCGACCACTCGGCCACCTCTCTGTAACTTTTAATATTACAGTAGGGCAAATAACAAAAAAAACTTTAAACGCTAAAACTTTGTTTGTTAATTTTAGGAGATTTCACCTCTGAGGGAGCTTTCAAAATTAGCTTTAAAGTTTTCAACTGATAATTTTTTAGTTAATAAATACATTAATTTGGTTATTGCGGCTTCACTTGTCATGTCACCTCCTGATATAACGCCTATTTGTTTAAGTTGTGTACTAGTTTCGTATTGACCCATTATAACACTGCCTCCAGAGCATTGTGTTACATTGATAATATGTATACCCTTTTCTATGGCTTGCTTTAATAGGTTAATGAACCAAGTTGCGGTTGTTGTATTTCCTGCTCCATAAGTTTCCATTACAACACCTTCAAGGTTTGGAGTAAGTAAAATGGCACTAAGTATCTGTTGTGAAATTCCTGGAAACAATTTTATAATCGCAACATTAGTGTTCAAGTTTTTATGTACTCTTAATGGTTTGTTTGTTTCAGGTCGCAGTAAAAAATCACGATTAATTTTTAAATGAACACCTGATTCAACCAAATCTGGGTAATTTAATGAGGCAAAAGCCTCAAAATGTTCTGCATTTATTTTTGTCGTTCGATTACCTCTATACAATTTGTACTCAAAATATAGAGTTACTTCTTTTATCAATGGCTCAGTTTTATCACGTAATGACGCAATCTGAATTGAAGTAATTAAATTTTCTTTTGCATCTGTGCGCAAGTCACCTATGGGTAATTGAGAGCCTGTGAAAATTATTGGTTTGTTCAGATTTTCTAACATAAAACTCAATGCTGAAGCCGAATAACTCATAGTGTCACTACCATGCAATACTACAAAGCCATCACAGTTGTTGTAATGAGACTCTATAATTTCAGCAATTTTCACCCAATAGTTTGGATCCATGTCTGATGAATCAATGGCTTTATCAAATGAAATTGTTTCAATGGTACAGTCTAACAATTTAAGTTCAGGAATTTTTTCAAGAAGATTATCAAAATCAAATGCCTTGAGCACGCCTGTTTCGGGATCTTTAATCATTCCGATTGTTCCTCCTGTATATATTAATAGTATATTGGGTTGATACATAATTATATTTTAAATACATCTACTGAGTTCGCAGTTGTAATATTTGCAATTTCTTCAGGTGATATGTTATAAAGTTCAGCTAATTTTTGGAGCACATTAATGATATAACTACTTTCATTTCGCTTTCCTCTATATGGTGTTGGAGATAAGTAAGGCGAATCTGTCTCTAAAACAATATGTTTTAATTCAACTTGATTGATAAACTTATCTACACCTCCATTTTTAAAAGTCACAACTCCTCCAATTCCTAATTTCATATCGTATGATATCGCTTGCTTTGCTTGTTCTAAAGTACCAGTAAAACAATGAAAAATTCCAAATAAATCATCATCATTTACATCGTCTAAAATATCAAAAATCTCATCAAAAGCCTCTCTACAATGTATGACTATTGGTAATTTATAGGTTTTAGCCAATTGTATTTGTTGTCTGAACGCATCTTGTTGGATTTTTAAGGTTGACTTATCCCAATATAAGTCTATACCTATTTCTCCAACTGCTACAAAAGTTCTCTGTTTAAAAAGAGTTTCAACATGTTGAAGTTCTTCTTTATAGTTGTCCTTTACTGAAGTAGGATGCAATCCCATCATTAAATGCACATTTTTTGGATATGCCTTTTCTAGATCAAACATTGCTTTTGTGTATGAAGAGTCAATAGCTGGAATAAAAAACCGTTCAATATTTAAGTCTAATGCACGTTTTATCATTGCATCACGATCGTCATCAAAAGCTTCACTATAAAGATGTGTGTGAGTATCTGTAATAATCATGAAGCTAAAGTAAGCTTTGATTATTATATTTGAAAAATAAACGAATAATATGTTACAGGATTTTTTATTGAAACAAGGTTACACAAAAATCAAACTACATCTTACTAAAACAAACCATTTTGAAATCATAGCCAAAATAAATGGTGTGAAAGGCTTATTTATTCTTGATACTGGTGCATCAAACTCATGCGTAGATTTTGACACTGCAACTTTATTTAAGTTGAAGGTTGAAGAATCAGATGTAAAAGCTGCTGGAGCAGGCGCAACAGATATGAAAACTCAAACTTCAGATAAAAATAAGTTTACAATTGGTAAATGGAAAAATCCAAAAACTGTCCTTGTCTTATTCAGCTTAACTCATGTTAATAAGGCTCTTACAGCTCATCATTCTAAACCTGTTCACGGAATCATTGGTGCTGACATATTAAAAAAAGGAAAAGCCATCATAGACTACGAAAAAAAATATTTATATCTTAAGCTCTAAATAGCGACTAACTTAACTTCCCTACATGCAACCATCAATATTAATAGCTGATGATCATCCTCTTGTCCTAAAAGGACTTCAAGACTTTTTAGTTGAAAAAGGTTATAATGTTATAGCCACGGAAACCGATGGGGAAAAAGCATACGATTCAATTATAAAAAATCATCCAGATATTGCTGTTTTAGATATTAGAATGCCTTTAATCACAGGAATCGAAATTGCCAAGGCTTGCAAAGACAATAATATATTAACTAAAATTATTCTTATCACTTTTGAAAAAGACGAAACTTTATATAGACAAGCCAAATCATTAAATGTTTCAGGTTATATTTTAAAGGAGTTTGCTCTTGTTGAAATAGAAAATTGTATTAAGGCTGTAAATAATGATGGAACTTATTTTAGTGAGCAATTAACTGAACATCTATTACCTGAAGAAAAGCCAGAAATTTTAGAAACTCTAACTCCTACTGAAAAAAAGGTGCTTTATTTTATTGCACAGAATAAAACAGCCAAAGAAATTGGCGACTTGTTATTTATATCCAATAGAACTGTTGAAAAACACAAAAGTCATATTATCAAAAAAGTGAAATTAGAATCTAAGCATAGCAGCTTGTTTCTATTTGCTAAAGAATACGAAAGCTTTTTAACTGAGGAATAATGTAAAATATACGTAGTTCTACGTATTGTTTGGTGTTTCTATTTTCACGATATTTAAAGTGCTATTAATCAATTCCTATTTTTTTCAATTTAGGGTAAAAACTTTGGGTTGAAAGATTCAAAGTTTTTTTATTTAAAATTAGAGTACAATAGGATACATGAAAAATGTATATCTATTAAAATGATATTTAAAATGCTATTTCTATAGCATTTAATGAGGCCTTTTGCGAAGTGAGCGCAGACACCTAGCTTAAGGCCTTTCTATTAAAAAATATTTAAATATACGTAGAACTACGTATTGTTTGGTATTACTTTAATCAAGATATTTACAGTGCTATTAATTAGTTCTTAGGGAGGATTAAGAAAGCCCTGGGTTATTTATAATTCAGGGTTTTTCAATTTAAGCACCAAATACCATTAAATAATAAATCCCAAATTTATTATGGAGATTAAACCCAAAAAAGGTAGAGTAGTGATAGCTGGATTAGTCATTATTACTATTGTTATTATTTCTTTCAATATTTTAGTTAGTTTTTTGTAAGAAAAAAGGGCAAACTTAAAATTAAGTTTGCCCTTTTTAAATTTTATTATTCTGAATTATAGCTCTAGAGCTTTTTTAACATCATTATTCATTAATAACTCAGTAGGATTCTCTAAGGCCTCTTTAACTGCTACCAAAAAGCCAACCGATTCTTTGCCATCAATAATTCTATGATCGTAAGATAAAGCAACATACATAATTGGCCTGATTTCTACTTTACCATTAACTGCTACAGGACGCTCAACAATATTGTGCATTCCTAAAATTCCACTTTGTGGTGGATTTATTATTGGAGTTGACAACATACTGCCAAAAACACCACCATTAGATATAGTGAAAGTTCCACCTGTCATTTCATCCACTGTTATTTGTCCATCACGAGCCCTAATTGCTAATCTTTTAACTTCATTTTCAACACCTTTAAAGCTTAAGTTTTCAGCATTTCTAATTACTGGAACCATTAATCCTTTCGGTCCAGACACTGCAATACTGATATCACAAAAATCATAACTAATCATTTCTTTACCATCAATCATAGAATTAACAGCTGGATACAATTTTAAGGCTCTTACAACAGCCAAGGTGAAAAAACTCATAAAGCCTAAACTCACACCATGTTTTACCTTAAAAATTTCTTTGTACTCATTTCTCAAAGCGAATATTGGAGACATATCAACCTCATTGAAAGTGGTTAACATTGCAGTTTCATTCTTAGCCATTACTAATCGCTCTGCTACTTTACGACGAAGCATTGATAATTTACTTCTGGTCACTCCTCTTCCTTCCACATTAACTTCTTGTCCCATGGATGGAACCGCATTAACTGCGTCTTCTTTAGTCACTCTACCATCTCTTCCTGTACCTTTAACTTCGGAAGCAACAATGCCTTTTTCTGCTAAAATTTTATTGGCTGCAGGGCTTGGTGTTCCAGTGGCATAAGTTTGACTTGCTTGTTGAGCTTGATCTGTTGGTTTTGGAGCTTCTACAGTTTCAACTTTTTTTGCTGGTTCTGATCCTTCAGGCTTTTCAGCGCTGGTATCAATTAAACAAACCACTTGGCCAACTGCAACAGCATCTCCTTCTTCTGCTTTTAAAGTAATTGTTCCACTAGCTTCAGCCGGCAATTCTAAGGTAGCCTTATCACTATCAACCTCAGCTATAGCCTGGTCTTTCTCAACATAATCACCATCTTCAACCAACCAAGTTGCAATTTCAACCTCTGTAATAGATTCGCCTGGCGAAGGCACTTTCATTTCTAAAATCATGTGTGCAATAATTTTATATTTTGGATGTTATTTTTTTAATATTGATTATTCTTTGATTTGTCAAACACAAAATCAATAACTTGTTGATGTCTCTTTTTTGAACGAACTGAACTACCAGCTGCAGGAGCACCATATGGTCTTCGAGACGCTGCTCTAAACGTTTTAGCTTCGTCTAAATGCATTAACATATGACTATAAGCTCCCATATTTCTTGGTTCTTCTTGTGCCCAAACGATATCATCTGCGTTATTATACTTTGTTAATATGCCTCTCATCGCTTCAGCCGGTAACGGAAATAATTGCTCAACTCGAACCAATGCCACATCACTTCTATTAAGATTTTCTCTTTCTTCTAAAAGATCATAATAAAATTTACCTGTCACAAAAACCAGAGTTTTAATTTCATCTACTTTTGCTTCTGAGTCGTCAATCAAAACTTGAAAACTTCCATTGGCAAACTCATCCACAGTTGAAACCACTTTTGGATGTCTCAACAAACTTTTTGGAGTAAATACAATTAAAGGCTTTCTGTATTTCGCTTTCATCTGTTTACGTAACAAATGATACATATTTGCAGGTGTTGTACAATCTACTACAAACATATTGTCTTTTGCACATAACTGTAAATAACGCTCCATACGTCCTGATGAGTGTTCTGCTCCTTGACCTTCATAGCCATGTGGTAATAACATAACTAATCCATTTTGAAGTTTCCATTTATCTTCAGCAGCTGAGATATATTGGTCTAACATAATTTGAGCTCCATTACTAAAATCTCCAAATTGTGCTTCCCAAATAGTAAGTGTTTTTGGACTTGCCATGGCATATCCATAATCAAAACCGACTACTCCATATTCTGATAACAAGGAATTATAAATAAAGAACTTTCCTTGTTTGTCACTAATTTTGTTTAATAATATGATTTCCTCTTCACTGTCCTCAACTTTAACTACAGCGTGACGATGTGAAAATGTACCTCTTTCAACATCTTGCCCTGAGATTCGAACATCGTATCCTTCTTCAAGTAATGTTCCATAAGCAAGATGCTCTGCCATAGACCAATCTAACTTATCTTCATTAAACATATCTTTTCTAGACTCAACCAATCTGGAAATCTTGCGAATAAATTTTTTGTCTTTTGGTAAGCTAGAAATAACGTCAGTAATTTTAGATAAACCTTCTTTTGGGAAAGTCGTATCAATTGGTTTCATCATTTCAGATTCGGTAGCGTACTCGTAACCCTTCCACTCACCTTCCATGAATGGAGTAATTACTGTTTTTTCAATTTTACGAGAATCTTCAAGTTTTTCTTCTAATGAATCTTTATATTCTTTTTCAAGGTTTTCAACATACCTTTTATCAATTACCCCTTCATTAATTAGTTTTTGCGCATAAATATCCCTTGGGTTATCATGCTTTGCAATGGCTTTATACAATAATGGTTGGGTGAATTTAGGCTCATCTCCTTCATTATGTCCATACTTTCTATAACCTAATAAATCTATAAAAACATCACGTTTAAACCTCATTCTAAAATGTAATGCAAATAGGGCCGCATGAACCACTGCTTCTGCGTCATCAGCATTTACATGAAGCACTGGAGACAGGGTCACCTTAGCAACATCTGTGCAATAAGTGCTTGAACGAGCATCAAGATAGTTGGTGGTAAATCCTATTTGATTGTTGACAACAATATGAATAGTTCCGTTGGTTTTGTAACCATCTAATTGTGCCATTTGAACTACCTCATAAACTAGTCCTTGACCAGCAATTGCAGCATCTCCATGCACAATTATTGGCAATACTTGAGATGGGTTTTGATGATATTTATCGTCTTGTTTTGCCCTAACTATTCCTTCAACCACAGCTCCCACTGTTTCTAGGTGCGAAGGGTTTGGTGCTATATTAAGATTAATTTTTTTACCGCTGTCTGTAACTCTATCACTAGTCCAACCTAAATGATATTTAACATCACCATCAAAAACTTCTTGTTCATAATCTTTTCCATCAAACTCACTAAAAATGTCTTTAGCAGATTTTCCAAAAATATTAGTAAGTGTGCTTAGACGTCCACGATGCGCCATTCCCATTACAAACTCTTTAACATCGTATTCTGAAGCTTTCTCGATTAACGCATCGAGTGCAGGAATTAATGACTCACCACCTTCTAATGAAAATCGTTTTTGACCAACATATTTTGTGTGCAAGAAATTCTCAAAAGAAACAGCCTCATTTAGCTTTTTAAGAATATACTTTTTTTGATCTGATGAAAAAATTGTGTGATTGTCATTACTATTAAGCTTATCTTGAATCCATTTTATTTCGTCAGGCTGCCTAATATACATGTACTCTACACCTATGGCATCACAATAAATAGCTTCAAGATGTCTAATTATTTCACGAAGTGTTTGTGCTCCAATTCCTAAAATTTCGCCAGCATTAAATTTCGTATCTAAGTCATTTTGAGAAAGTCCAAAATTTTCAATTTCAAGGCTTGGCTCGTATTTACGTCTTGCACGAACTGGGTTTGTTTTAGTAAATAAATGACCTCTACTTCTGTATCCATCTATTAGTTTTATAACCTGAAATTCTTTTTGAACATGCTCTGGAATCTGTGTAGAAACGCCTTCGGCTATTTCACCATTTAAACCATAACTTTCACTTCCAAAATCATACCCTTGAAAAAAGGCTCTCCAACTAGGTTCAATGGAATCAGGGTTTTCTAAATATTGTTCGTATAAATCAGCAAAATATGCTGTATGTGCCGCGTTTAAAAAGGAATATTTATCCATTATTTATTATGAGACGTTCTCGCTTCAACAAAATTTTTTCAAAAATACAACTTTTGTCAAAATTAGATGTTGTTTTAGTATATTTATATTCAACATGCTAAATATTTAATCTGATTATGAAAATTGCTTCAAAAAACTACCTTAAAATAATCTTGATACTAGCTTTTTTTAGCTTTAATTTTTCAACGCTCAAGGCTCAAGAATCGCAAGATTCGTTTTGGAATAATGTTAGATTTGGTGGTGGATTAGGTTTGAGCTTTGGGAATGGTTTTTTTAGTGGCACTATAGCTCCTAGTGCAATTTACGAGTTTGACAATCAATTTGCTGCTGGAATTGGATTGAACGCAACTTATGCTAAACGTCAAAATTGGTTTAAGTCTACCATTTTGGGAGCGAGTGTCATTTCTTTATATAATCCTATTGAGGCATTACAACTTTCAGCTGAATTTGAAGAGCTTAATGTTAACAGAGATTTTGACGAGAATTTTGTTGCTAATGCTGATGATAATTATTGGTATCCAGCCTTATTTTTAGGAGCTGGCTATAGAACAGGAAATGTGACAATTGGCATACGATATGATGTTTTGTACGATGAGGACAAAAGCATTTTTGCAGATCCTTGGATGCCTTTTTTTAGATTTTATTTTTAGTACTTATTTCGGTACCAAACTTTTTGCCATTCACGCAGCAAAATTAAAAAAGTAATCTGCTCAGAGAGTTCTGCAACATCACTTCCATCTAATTGTTTTACTTTATGTTCTGGTACATCAATAATGTAAAGTACGTTGAGGTACTCAGCGAATTTTTCTTGTATTAGTTTAAAAATGGTGTCTTGAAGAATGTATTTTAAACTTGTTGGCAAAATGTCATCTTCAAAGTCAAGATCAATATTGGCTAATAAAAAATCCTTGTTAAGTTGTCTTACAAGTTTAACGTATAAATTTTCGTTATTGGCTTGAGTAATTAAATCATCAAAATTTCGAGGTGCTAACATTAAACGTTTCTATTCATTAACTCTATTCCAAATTGTTTCAATGGCGCTTTCTTTTCAGAAGAAATACTTATGGTATCTAAAAGTCTAAAAGCCTTTTCTGTATAAGCCTCTATAATTTGCTTAGTAGCCCTAGAGGCTCCTGTACTATCAAAAATCTGCTTTGTTCTAATTATTTTATCTTCATTATCTAAATTGTCGTTATTATATAATCTCAATAATTCTTGATTTTGATAAGTGTCTGATAATTCCAATGCCTTTAAAAATAAATAGGTTTTTTTGTTTTCAATTATGTCACCACCAACTTGTTTGCCAAATGATTCTGGGTTACCATAAGCATCCAAATAATCATCCTGTAGTTGAAAAGCGATTCCAAGGTTTTTACCGAAATCATAAATTTTATTTTGATCTTCAATTGATGCATTAGCAACAATGGCTCCCATTTTCATAGCGGCACCTACCAAAACTGCCGTTTTGTATTCAATCATTTTTATGTATTCTGGAATGGTCACATCATTTCTTGTTTCAAAATCAATATCATATTGTTGTCCTTCACAAACTTCTAAAGCTGTTTTACTGAATATCTTGGCCAACGCTTTAAAGGTGTCTCCTTCATAATTTTCAAACAGTTGATATGCCAAAATAAGCATCGCATCACCTGATAAAATTCCAGTATTTATATTCCATTTCTCATGAACTGTTTTATGACCTCGACGAAGAGGTGCATCGTCCATAATATCATCATGAATTAATGAAAAATTATGAAATACTTCAACAGCAAGAGCTGCATCTAGGGATTTTTCATACCTCTCATCAAAGATATCTGTGGCCATTAAGGTTAGTACTGGACGCAACCGTTTACCACCAAGTTCTAAAATATATTGAATTGGTTGATATAAATTATTAGGCTCTTTGGGAGTTGAAAATTCTTTTAAATAAGCTGCAAAAGCTTTTTGATATTTTTCTATTGATAACATGTTGCTAAAATAAAGCAATTCAACATAATAAAAAGCACACTTAGGAAATGGAATGTTAAAAAATCATTAAAACTTTGGAAACTATTTTTGTTTTTAAAGTTTCCTGTCGTATTTTTGCGCCTTATTATGAGAGAAAAAATAATACTTAAATCGGCTGATTTGTTTTTAAGCTACGGCTTCAAAAGTGTTACAATGGATGATATAGCTAATGCTATGGGCATTTCAAAAAAGACTATTTATCAGCATTTTGAAAACAAAACAAAACTAGTTGAAGCAACTACCTTAGCAACATTCGATATTATTTCGCATGGTATCGATTGTATTTGTGCTCTTGATAAAAATCCAATTGAAGAGATTTATGAAATAAAAAAATTCATCATGGCTCATTTAAAGGATGAGAAATCGTCTCCGCAATTCCAGCTTCAAAAATATTACCCTAAAATTTATGCAACTTTAAAGAAAAAGCAATTAGAAAAAATGCTTGGCTGCGTAAAAGAGAACTTAGAGAAAGGAGTAAAACAAAAGCTCTATAGAGATTCTATTAATATAGATTTCATTTCAAGAATTTACTTTAATGGTATGACTTCATTAAAAGATCAAGATGTTTTTCCATTAAATAATTTCTCTATGAATTCACTTATGGAGTTGTTTTTGGAGTATCATTTACGTGGTATTTGTACTCCAAAGGGACTTGAAGTATTAACAAAATTTATAAACACTAATCAATCATAAAAGGAATGAAACACATTCAATATATCATACTATTATTAACAACAACGGTTTCTTTTTCGCAAGAAATTCCGCAAGCACTAAATCTGCAAGAGGCTATAGATTATGCTTTACAAAATAACCGAGTTGCTAAAAATGCACAGCGAGATATTGAAGCAGCTAAACAACAAAAGTGGGAAACGATCGCTTCAGGACTGCCGCAAATAAGTGCATCAATTGATTACAATAATTGGCTTAAACAGCAAGTTTCACTTATTCCAGCAGAATTCTTTGGAGGTAATCCAGGTGAGTTTGCAGAGGTTACTTTTGGTACAAAACAAACTATGAACGCAACTGCAACATTAAAGCAAAAAATATTTGACGGCTCGTATTTAGTTGGATTACAATCTGCAAAAGTGTTTTTGGAAATCTCGAAAAATGCAAAAGAAAAAACAGATTTAGAAATTAGAGAGGCCGTTATAAATGCATATGGTAATGTTTTGCTTTCTGAAGAAAGTGTAAAAATTCTTGAGCGAAACATTAATGTATTAGAGAAAAATTTAAATGAAACAACCAAAATATATGAAAATGGTCTGGGTGAAGAAGAAAGCGTTGAACAATTACAAATAACTCTTTCAAGTATTAAAAGTAGTTTATCTAATACAGAGCGTTTAAAAACCTTAGCCTATAAAATGCTTAACATCACTTTAGGTGTAGATTTAAATTCGACCATTCAACTTACGGACAACTTAAATAGTTTAACATCTCAGAATGTTGTATTGAGTTTATTAGATGCCGAAGAAAATGTTGAGCAAACCATTGATTATAAAATAGCAGTCAATGATAAAGTATCCAAAGAGTTACTTTTAAAACTGGAAAAAAGTAAAGCTTTGCCTACTTTAAACGCTTTTATTAATGGAGGTTATTCGGGGAATAATGACAAATTTCAATTCTTAAAAAATTCTCAGGAGTGGTTTGGATCTTCACTTGTTGGTGTTAGTATGGATATTCCGATTTTCAGTTCAGGTATGAGAGCTGCAGCTACCCATAGAGCAAAAATAAACTTAGAAAAAGCAACAGATAACTTAACGGAAACAGAACAACAATTAAAACTTCAAATCGAATCTGCTAAAAGTGAATACCGATTTGCAATTGAAGACTACCATAATAAACAAGAAAATTTAAGCCTTGCTGAACGTATCGAGAGTAAAAATCAAGTGAAGTTCTTCGAAGGAATAAGTTCAAGTTTCGACTTGCGTCAAGCACAAACCCAACTATATACATCTCAGCAAGAATTACTTCAAGCTATGTTAGATGTTATAAATAAAAAAGCGGCCTTAGAAACTGTACTCAATGAAATACCAAAAAATTAATCAATCAAGAAAACACTAAAAAAATGAAATATAAATTCATATTATTAATTTTAACAATTGTATTGGCTTCATGTGAAGGCGAAAAGAAAAAAAACTCGTTAGAGAGTATTTTAGAAGGCAATAATTTAGAAGCTATTCGTCAAAAAAGAGCTGAATTAGTCAATGACCAAGAAGCTATTCATTCTAAAATAAAGCAGTTGGACGCTAAAATAGCAAAACTTGACAGCACTAAAAATATTCCGTTGATTACAACTTTTAAAGCCTCACATGAAGAATTTAATCACATGTTGGAGCTTCAAGGAAATGTGACCACTAAAAACTTAATTGTTATCACTCCAGAATACAACGGTATACTAACCAATGTATATGTAAAGGAAGGCCAAAAAGTTTCTAAAGGTCAAGTGTTGGCAAAAATTGATGATGGTGGATTAGGCCAACAATTAGCGCAATTACAAATACAAGCAGATTTGGCAAAAACAACCTTCGAGCGTCAACAACGTCTTTGGGATCAAAAAATTGGAAGTGAAATACAATATTTGCAGGCAAAATCAACTTATGAATCACAAAATGAAGCCATCAACCAACTAAAACAGCAATTAGCTAAAACCATAGTTCGTGCTCCATTTTCTGGCACCATTGACGATGTTATTACAGAACAAGGAAATGTTGTTGGTGCTGGCCAAACACCATTAATGCGCATTGTTAATTTAGATGATATGTACATTGAAACTGAAGTTCCAGAACGCTATGTTTCTGATGTTATAATGGGGAAAAAAGTAATTGTTGAATTTCCTATTTTAGGAAAGACAATTGAAACTTACATTCGTCAGGCAAGTGATTTCATCAATCCAGCAAACCGAACATTTAAAGTTGAAATTGGGATTCCAAATTCGGAAAAATCAATAAAACCAAATTTAACAGCACGGCTTAAAATCAATGATTATACGAGTGAAAAAGCATTATTAGTCCCGCAAAGTATTATTTCTGAAAATGCAGAAGGCGAACAATATGTATATGTCGTAAAAGACAAAAATTCTGATGGAGAAGGTGTTGCCACAAGAGTTATTATCAAAACAGGCAAAACACAAAGTGACATAATAGAAATTCTAGAAGGCATTGAAGATGGTGCCGAACTTGTTAAAGAAGGTGCGCGAAGCGTTAAAGATGGACAAACGGTAAAAGTACTAACCATTGAATCTAAAACTAATGACTAAAAAGAAAAAACAAGTTGACAAGGAATTTGGTTTGTCATCGTGGGCAATTAGTAATAAAACCACAATGTATGTACTCATTTTAGTATTTTTCTATCTCGGAGTATCTGCATTTTTTGAAATGCCTCGTGAAAATTTTCCTGAAGTAAACGAAACAAAAATTTACATAAGCACTGTCTATCCAGGAAACACTGCAGAAGATATAGAAAAACTAATTACAGACCCTGTAGAAGATAAACTAAAAACCGTTAGCAATGTAGTCGATATCACATCCACTTCACAGGAAGACTATTCAATGGTGGTTGTTGAATTTGATGAAGGGCTCACGGTTGAACAAGCCAAACAAAAGGTAAAGGATGAAATAGACAGCGAAACTTCAAGTGAAGATTGGCCAACCTTTAATGGTGCTAAAGTTGAACCAGATGTTTTTGAATTAAGCCTTTCTGAAGAGATGCCAATTCTAAATATTAACATATCTGGCGATTATCCCATTGAAAAATTAAAGGAATTTGCCGAAATTCTTCAAGATGAAATTGAGGATTTAGCTGAAATTAAGAAAGCAGATATTCGTGGTGCTCAAGAAAAAGAAGTCGAGGTTGCCGTTGATATTTATAAAATGATGGCTTCAGAGGTCACGTTTAATGATATCATCGGAGCTATCAATAATGGAAATATGACCATGTCTGCAGGAAATTTAATAGCTAGCGGACAACGTCGTACCATAAGAGTTCTTGGTGAGATTGAATCGCCCTCTCAGCTTGAAAACTTTGTAGTAAAATCAGAAAAAGGCAATGCTATTTATCTAAAAGACGTGGCATCTGTTTCCTTCGAAGAGGAAGACAAAACAACCTTTGCAAGAGAATATGGTGAGCCTGTTGTCATGCTTGATGTCAAAAAAAGGGTAGGTAAAAACATGGTAGATGCTGTTGATAAAATCAAAGTGATTGTAGAAAACACAAAAACCAATGTTTTTCCAAAAGACTTAAAAGTTACCATCTCAAATGACCAATCTTCAGTAACTATTGGCCAAGTTGACGATTTGGTGAACAACATCATTTTTGGTGTAATTTTAGTCGTAACCGTTTTAATGTTCTTTCTAGGGTTTAAAAATGCTGTTTTCGTTGGATTTGCCATACCAATGTCCATGCTTATTTCACTCATGATTTTAAATCTTCTCGGTTATAGCCTTAACGTAATGGTACTTTTTGGTCTTATTATGGGACTGGGAATGCTCGTAGATAATGGTATTGTGGTAGTAGAGAACGTCTACAGGCTCATGGATGAAGAGGGCATGAACAGATTAGAAGCTGCAAAAAAGGGAATTGGTGAGATTGCCTTTCCAATCATTATTTCAACAGCTACAACTGTTGCCGCCTTCATACCTCTAGGTCTTTGGCCAGGAATCATGGGAGAATTCATGAAAATTTTACCTATCACACTTTCAATTGTGCTGGGTTCATCATTGTTTGTAGCAATCTTTTTCAATTCAGTATTAGTATCTCAATTCATGAATATTGAAGATAAAGATATGCCTCTAAAACGTATCATTTTTACTACGAGTGTAATGGCTCTTTTAGGACTTATTGTGTTTTTTGTTGCAGGCGAATACAGAGGTTTGGGTACCTTAATGATATTTACTGCAATCTTACTTTGGATGTATAGATTATTCTTGAGAAAATGGGCAAATAACTTCCAAACAATAACTTTAGTAAAACTTGAAAATTGGTATGAACGTCAATTGCGAAGTGCATTGTCAGGTAAGAAACCATATTTATTAAGTATTGGAACATTCTTATTGCTGGTTGCTGCTTTTATGGCATTTGGAATTTCCTTAGGAATACAACGAACAAAAGTCGAGTTTTTTCCAGAAAATAAGCCTAATCAAATTATTGTATATATAGAATACCCTCAAGGTACAGCGATAGAGAAAACAAATGCCATTACAAAAGAAATTGAAAAGGTTGTCTATAAAACACTTGATGATTCTCAATATAAAGAAGGCGATTACAATTTCTTGGTAGAAAGTGCTGTATCACAAGTTGGTGAAGGTGCAGGCAATCCTCAAACAGATGCAGGTTCAGCGGCTGAAATGCCTCATAAGGCAAAAATTACTGCCTCTATGCGTGAGTTCAAATATCGAAGAGGAGAAGACAGTCAAGTTTTGTTGGAAAAAGTTCAGAAAGCTTTGGTAGGAATTTATCCAGGTGTTTTAATCTCTGTTGAAAAAAATGCTGACGGTCCGCCTGCAGGAGCTCCAATTAACATAGAAATTGAAGGTGATGATTATAATGAATTGATAGTGACTGCTGAAAATATGCGGGAATTCATTAATAATAAAAACATTGCAGGAATTTCTGAACTTAAAATTGATGTTAATAAAGACAAGCCAACAATGCGTGTCACTGTTGATAGAAAAAAAGCAGGTGAACTCGGTGTAAATGCTTCACAAGTTGGCCAGCAATTACGCAATTCGATATTTGGTGCCAAAGCAGGTATCTACAAAGAAGGTGGTGATGATTTTGACATATATGTGCGTTTTAATGAAGAAAATAGATATAACACAAGCGCACTCTTTAACCAAAATATTACATTTAGAGACAATACCGGAAATCTGAAAGATATTCCATTATCAACACTTGTAAAGTTTGAAAATAATTCAGGGTTTAGTGCTATTAAGCACAAAGGAACTAACCGTGTAGTAACTGTTTATTCGGCATTAGCTCCTGGTTATACCGATGCAGGAGCTATTGTTACTCAAATTCAGAATGAAATGAGGAGCTATGAAGGCTTACCTGACAATATAAAAATAGACTACACTGGCCAAATTGAAGAACAAAATAAGCAAATGGCTTTCTTGATGGGAGCGTTTTTTACTGGTCTTGGATTAATTTTCTTTATTTTAATATTTCAATTTAATTCGGTATCAAAACCAGCAATCATTATGCTTGCAATTTTCTTGAGTTTTATTGGTGTATTTGGTGGAATCGTTATGTCTGGAGCTGCGTTTGTTATTATGATGACTATGGTAGGAATTATTTCACTAGCAGGAATTGTAGTAAATAATGGAGTAGTACTCCTTGATTACGCCCAATTGCTAATTGATAGAAAGAAGATTAAACTGAATGTTGATGAACATGACTATTTAAAAACCGAAGATTTATTTGAAAGTATAGTTAAGGCTGGTAAAGCTCGTTTACGACCTGTCTTACTGACTGCTATCACGACCATACTGGGATTAATTCCTTTAGCTATTGGATTAAACATTAATTTCTTTTCATTATTTAAGGATTTTAATCCTAATATTTATATGGGTGGAGATAATGTTGTATTTTGGGGTCCTTTGGCATGGACAGTTATTTATGGTCTTTTGATTGCTACTTTCCTTACGTTGATTGTAGTGCCTATTTTATTCTTTCTTTCCATGAAGCTTAAAATGTGGATTAGAAGTAAAATAACATAGGTCAAAGAAAATTAAATAACGCCAGAAACTCTAGAACTATAATAAAATAATGACATTGATTCAGAGTTCTCCTTAAGAGCTTTGTAATTAATATATGGTTCTACAAAAAAAATGTTAAAAAAAGAATTAATTTATTGAATATTTGTCAAAACCATTTTGCCTAAAAAAACAACAATCACCTTATTATGAGTTTCTTAATCAATTCATTACCTGATGAAATGATTTTTATAAAATAGACTCCACTTTCTAAAAAAGTCAAATCAAGATTTGTATTATTTTTTAAATCATGCTTGTCTAAGATTAGTGCTCCAAATAAATTAAATAAGCTTATTTTATAAGAATTAAGATTGGTGTGAATTTTAACTTTTCCATTACTTGGGTTTGGAAAAATAGAAATATTATTTATTTCGACCTTTGAAACAGAAAGTGTTGAACCTTCGACAACATGTAATTTTTGGTTAGACGAAACATTATAGAATATATCTTCAGTTCCACTTAACCAAGTAACTTTAACATAATCTATAGTTGTGTTATTACCTAATCCAAAAAATTCTGATCCTGAATTTTGACTTGAATAACCTTCGCCATTAATCGTATATCTGTATTGCTTTTTCCCATTTATTGAAATTTCTATCCAAGAACCTATTCCCATTCGGTTACTTGCATTACCTTCTAAAGTAACTTTAATCCAATTGTTCCCTTCTGTATTGGTATTCATCCATAGAAAATTATTTCTCGGTTCTTTATTCAGTACTGAAATGTCGGGTAAACCGTCATTATTAATATCGCCAATAGCATTGGAATAGCTTTCCGCATTATCATTTAAAAAACCTGCATTTGAAGGAATTAAAAATGTGCCATCTCCTTGGTTTTCATAAAATGCCGATGGCAAAGCGTTTGTTGAACCATCCAACATACCACTTACATAAAGATCTAAATCTGCATCTGCGTCTGCATCTAAAAATACTGCTCCCCAAGCAAAACTATTGAACATAGTTCCATTTGTACTTGCCAAATTGGTATATGTTTCATTTCCATTATTAATAAAAAAATAATTTCCTGATTGCGTATTTGTTACGTAAATATCTAACAATCCATCATTATTGTAATCTTCTATTGTAGTCGACATTGCATCTATGGCAATATTGGTTCCAGAAGAAACAGAAACATCAGTAAATGTACCATTACCATTGTTTTTATATAAAATGTTTGTTGTTGTAATCCTGTCATTTGCAATATAAATATCTTGCCAACCATCATTATTAAAATCAAAAAAAGATGCACAAAGTGAAAGGTGGTTATTGGAGCTTATTCCGGCTAAAACACTTACATCAGTAAAAGTATTATCTCCGTTATTTTTGTAAAGTAAATTTGGCTGTGTTTTATCATCAAAATCTCTATTACATAAAAACAAATCTAAGTAACCATCATTGTTATAATCTCCCCAGGTGTTTCCCCATGAATTCATAATTGACATAGATATTCCTGAGGATAGAGTAATATCAGTAAAATTCATGCTCCCATCATTAAGGTATAGTCTGTTAGAAGCATCGTGATTAACAACAAACAAATCATTATCTCCGTCATTATCAATATCCACCCAATTAATTTGCCTCGTGTCATTTAAATTATCTACTAGATTTAAAGTAACAGGTGTTAAAAAGCCATTATTATTTTGAAAGAAATATAAAGGAAATCCATCTTGTGAAGAAAAGGACAAATCATCCCAACCATCATTATTAAAATCAAAAAATGAAATTCCTCCAACAAATGATTTGTTACCATGTGAAACGTTTATATTCTGATCAGCTGAACTCTCTGTAAATGAAATTTGAGCAACTAATACGTTTGACAGAAAGAAGCAAAAAAGTTTACAAATCGTTTTTATTGGCCACATTAAGAAATCATTTAAGTGTTTAATCTGGTTTTAGTTATATTGATTATGTATTTATTTGCTAATAATAATTTTCTTAATTATTTTTTTCGACCCTGAAATTAATTTTAAAGCATAAACACCACTGCTTAAATGCTTTAAATTTAGTTTTTGATTATTATTAATGTTAAGTTGACTGAACACCTCAACACCTAGTAAATTATAAATACGTATATCAAAGTAAGAGAAATTAGTATTTAAAACAACCTCTCCTTTACTTGGGTTTGGATAAACCATTAATCTATTTTCTTTAAAGGTAGGCTCTGAAAGCGTTGAACTTTCAACAATATGTAATTGTTGATTGGAAGATACATTGTATAAGATATCTTCTACGCCACTTAACCATGAAACTTTAACATAATCAATGGTGGTATTATTCCCTAATCCAAAAAATTCTGAGCCTGAATTCTGACTCGTGTAACCCTCTCCATTAAGTGTGTACCTATATTGTTTATTTCCATTAACTGAAATTTCTATCCAAGAACCGATTCCCATTCGGTTACTTGTTGTTCCTTCTAGCGTTACCTTGAGCCAATTATTCCCATCTGAATTTGTGTTTACCCAAAGAAAATTATCTCTTGGCTCTTTATTAAGTACTGTAATATCAGGCAATCCATCATTGTTTATATCTCCAATAGCATTAGAAAAGCTCTCCGCTGTATCGTTTGAAAAACCAGCATTTGTAGGAATTGTAAAACTCCCTGAGCCTAAATTTTCGTAAAATGCTGAGGGCAATTGTCCGTTTGTTCCATCTCTCATGCCACTTACATAAAGGTCTAAATCCGTGTCATTATCAGCATCCAAAAACACTGCTCCCCATGCTATACTATTAAAAGTTGTTCCTGTAGAGTTCGCTACATTGGTAAACGTTTCATCTCCATTGTTTCTTAAAAAATAGTTCCCACTCGCAGTATTGGTAATATAAATGTCTAAATAACCATCGTCATTATAATCATCAATCGTTGTAGACATTGCATCCATTATGATATTGGTTCCAGAACTAGCACTTACATCTGTAAAGGTGCCATTACCATTATTTTTGTATAATATATTAGACGTTGTGAACCTGTCATTGGCAATGTAAATATCTTGCCAACCATCATTATTAAAATCAAAAAAGGAGGCGCAAAAAGACAAATGGTTTGAGCTACTTATACCAGCAGAATTACTTACATCAGTAAAAGTATTGTTCCCATTGTTTCTGTAAAGTAAATTTGGTTGAAGTCCATTGGCAATATCTCTATTGCTTAAAAACAAGTCTAAATAGCCATCATTATTATAATCTCCCCAAGAACCACCCCAAGATTGCATAGTTGCTGTTGAAATTCCAGATGTAACTGTTATGTCTGTAAAGTTCATACTACCATCATTAAGGTATAATCTATTGGATGCATTATTACTAACCACAAACAAATCGTTGTCTCCATCATTATCAATATCTACCCAATTAACTTGTCTAGTGTCATTTAAATTATCAACAAGATTTAAACTAATCATGCTTAATGTCCCACTATTATTTTGAAAAAAATACACTGGATTCCCATTACTCGAGGCAAATGTTAGATCGTCCCATCCATCATTGTTAAAGTCAAAAAAGGAAATGCCTCCAACAAAAGTTCCTGTACCATGCGACACATTAATGTTTTGGCTGGAAGAACTTTCAGTAAATGAAATCTGTGCAACGATACTTTGAGCAAAAGCTAAAATATAAATGCTGATCAGTATTTTTTTAATTTTCATGTTAAATCATTTATGCATTTCATAATTTGATTAGTCCCATGATAAATTGAAGGGCAATTTGTTCTTATAAACTCTTGGGTATTTCCATCGAACTTTTTAAAAGCTTCAAGGACTTTTTCACCAATAAAATCTACAAAAGCTAATCTAAAAAATAATTCTTCTTTTTGAAAATAAAAATCAGTAGATGGTAAAAGTGCCACACTGTAATTCTTTAATAAAAAATCTGCCAATTGATTGCTGTTATCTATTCCAAGAGCATGAAATTTATCTTTAAAATTTTCAAATCCAATCATCATATAAAATGCTCCTTGAGGATTTGTACAATCAATTCCTACGCTTTTTAGACTTTGATAAACAAACTTTGATATAATTTCTAAAATATAAGAACTTTCTTCCACATAATTTTTTAAAGATTCTTCAAATTTATAAGCTGTAATTGCTGCATACTGAATTGGCGATGCCACTGCACTAAAGGTTTCACTAAACAAAGAGGTGTAAAGGGCTTTAAGTTCGTGCAATTCAGTTGGCAAAGCAACAAATCCTAATCTATATCCACCCGCAGAAAATACCTTGCTCAAGCCACCAAATACTATTGTTAATTCAGGATAATATTTTGCTATACTTGGGGAGTATTCCTGGTTAAAATTAACTTGAGAGTATATTTCATCAGACAAGACAATGACATTATATTTTTTGCAAATTAATGCTATGGATTTTAATTCCTGATCATTATAAACAGCTCCAGTTGGATTATTTGGCGAATTAAGAATTAGTGTTTTTTGAACTTGCTTATTGATTTTGCAATAGGCCTCTAGTACCTTAGCGGTTAACTTGAAATCATTATTTAGTTGAGTTTCCAGTATTTCATAGTTTCCGTTCTTAGATTTAATTTGAGGCAAATAACTTACCCAACTTCCTTTTGGAATTAAAAAAACTCCTTCTAGTATCAAAATGGTTTGATACAATAGCTCTTTACTCCCAGGTCCAATAAAAATGCTGTCAGGATCACATTCAATCCCTTGATGATTATTCAAGAAATTACTGATTTCGTGTCTTAACAACTCTAATCCATTAGTTGGTAAATAATTATTGTCTTCAACATGATCTTTTAATGCCGTTGTAATTGAACTATGAATAGGAAATGGCGATTGACCAAAACCAAAATGATAAATTATCTTTCCATCACTTCTTAATTTTTTGACTTTTTGGTTAATAGCCAATGTTGAGGAAGGATTTAAGTCCTGAATAAACTGATTTACTTTAATCATAATATAAAGAGGATAAAAAAAAGAGCCTCAATTAAATGAAGCTCTTTTTGTATAAATTATACCAGCTCATTAAAGTGGTGTAATGTCATAAATCGGATTCCCTTGTTCATCAAAAGAAGTGTCAATCAGAAGAACAAACTTATCCATGTCCATAACGACATCATATACAGTTATTTCTCCATCAATTTCAACGGACATTATAACATCTGTTCCAGCGTTATCATCCCACCAATCATCTATGAAAACCGAGCTATATCCTTCAGGAGGATAAACTTCAAACGTTTCAAATGCTATGGTATCAAATGTGTTCGCCAAAATTTCACCATTAATGTCTTGGTTCCCTTTTATTAAGTATAAGTCATAATCATAAAAAGAATCTCCCCAAGAAATTGAAACAGTTACAGCAGGAGGTACATTAAAAATTGCTTTATTATCTACAGCAATTAGTGAACCATTACTTGCATTATTAACTGTGACCACATAAATTCCCGAAGACATAAATGTCACTTCAGTACTCCCATAAAAATCACCTGCTGCTATGGTAGCTTCAGTAATCATGTAATCAACACCTGATACTGCAGTAGCACCATCTTTAGTCACTCTAAAAGAAACTGTTATATCACCAGATTGTGCATTGTTAATTCCAACTTCAATAGGTTGTGGTTGGTTTCCTGGCACTGTTCTTGTTATTTCTGAAGCATCATCGGTTTCTATAAAAACCGTGCTTTGCTGCGTATATTGGTTAGATTCTATATCATTATAGTCATCTGTGCCAATACATCCTACCATAAAAACTAATGGTAATACAAGTATAAA